>CAYMMQ010000007.1:5860-17984 GCA_964391585.1 uncultured Ectothiorhodospiraceae bacterium | reverse complement strand
CCACCTTGTACTGCTGAGCCACCTTGAACTGAACTGCCTTGTACAGAATTTTCAGCAGGCCCATTTTCAAAACCAACACTTTGAACAGGACTCACATAAGTATTAGGTTTTGTAGGCACTTCAAGTTCATCAGGAAGATCAAACTCAAAGTCAGCACCTTCATCGGCTTTTTCAACTAATTGTTGCACAAAGGCTTCTTGAGGTGCCGAGTCGTGTTTCTCATTTTCATTCTGTTGCTGAGACGTTTTTTCAACTGCAGTCTCTTCTTTGTTATCATCTAAGATGCCATCTAAACTAAATTCCTCATGTACATAACGCTCTGTATAATAACGCTCTTTTAGTTGGGAGAATTTTTCTAAAACTTGTTGCTTAAACGATGTTCTTAGCCACAAGTAAACTACAAGCAGAATTAGCAGGATAAAAACTAATAGCATAATCATCCAGCTGGGGATCGTAGTTAATAATGAATTATTGCGATTATCACTTGTTACCTCTGAACTAGCTGGATTGACGTTTATCGTTTGCTCTTTATTAACAGCTTCATTTTCTTCTTCTGTAGCAATTGGCGAAGCTTCTGGTTCTATTGGAGCAGGAGTAATCGTTGCTTCAACATCAGTTGTCTTATCTAAAGCTGTTTTCACATTTTTATTATTAGCTTCATCATATTCTTCTATTTGATCATCTTTTTCTTGTGTCACTACCCTATCTTGAATATCTTTTGCTTTATTTTCTTGTGCTGTAACAACCGGTTCATCATATTCATTTACTTCTGCTACTTCAGTTGTCGCTTTTGTCTTTTCTATATTATCTTTTAAAGCAACAATTTGTCCCGATTTATATTGCTTAAGTTCTTTTTCTAACAACTTATTTTCAGCAACAACGTTGTCTACTTTTTTCATTATTAGATCAAATTGTTTTTTAAGTAATTCATTTTCCTGGGTTAATAAATCAATTTTTTTCAATGATAAAGCAAGCTTTTCTTCGGTAACAGAATTAGTACCGTGCTTAACCTGGCTCTCAGGTGTTTTCTGTGAATTGTTTTCAGCATTAACCAGTGCTCCAGATGCGCCTTGTTCTTGAGCCAACATGGAGTGATTATTATTTTTTTCCGCATCAGTTGGTAGTAACACTAACTTGGGGTTTGCTGTACTTAGTTTATGACTTAATTCTTGAGTTTGTTGTTGACTTTGTTGCTTGTGCTGAACTTTATCGTCAATATTGAGAGTTTGATACTTATCTTTTCTCAAAAATGTATGTCTTAAATCAGGAACAACAATATATGATCCCGCTTTTAATTGGTTGATATATCCACCAATAAAAGCATCTTTATTAAGTTGAAACAATAATTTGCTGATTTTTTGGACAGAATAACTATCATCTGGGCGTATTTTCTGGGCGATCATGGAAATTACTTCACCATTAGCAATAGGACCATATTCAGAAATTACTTTAAACTCATCGATATCAAAGTTTAAATCTGTTCGATACTGCTCTCCAATCACACCGGTTTGATTTTCAACAGCATTACTCACATTAGTATTAGCATTAACTTCATTAGAGTCTAAAGTTGTAGTTTCACTTGTTGTTTTTGAAATTTTTACCGTATCAGTTACGAAAGGTTTTATTATTATTTTATCAGTTGTATTATGGGGAATTGTTTTTTTGGGAATTGACTCTTTACTTTTGATAGCAGCTACTACAGTAGCAGGACTAATCAAAATATTAAATTCTTTTGATAAGTTCCCTTCTGGCCAGCGCAAGGTCAGAATAAGACTTAATAAAGGCTCTCTAATAATGCGACGCGAAAGTAAAAAAGCATAAACTTCACCATCATTACCCTCAGCAACTGAAATCGTTATATCTCGAAGATAATTATTCTGCAATAAGTCATACTTTCGGTAATCATCGTAAGAAGCATGCTCAACCTTGATTTTTTCTAAAGGAAAATCATGAGCATTTGAAATTTTTATTTTTGCATTAAGATTTTGATTGAGGTAAGACTTTACACTAACTTCGCCAAAGCTGATGGCATGAGCAGTTAGGGTAAAAAACATCAATGTTATAAAAAGATAAAGCGTCTTAAATCGCATCAACCAATTCACTAAAAGAGAAGTATCGAAAGTATATAAATTAATTGGCCAGAACTAGGCCAAGGCAAGTATACACTTCATCCTTGAAAATAAACAAATTATAACCGAATACTATGCTTATTAAAACAGAATATCGAAGCTTATTAACAAAGAAGATCCTACTCGTTAGAGTCTATTAACGATAATTTAAGTAATCTACAGCAAATTCAAATCTAAAACTAACTAATCTTGCCTAACCATTTCATCAATCAAACTCATTACTTTTTTACTCGAGTCTTCAAGTTCTTGGAAAGCAGCAATGATTTCATTTTGCACTACTTTGTCTTTTTCCCAGGATTGAGAGAAAACATCAACGGCTTTTTGTGCATTAGCATGTACTAAATGATGTGGTTGTTCAATTTGCTTATAAGCCCTTAGATGTTGAAACTTTTTACCGCCTTTTTCATCATGTAACCACTTCCCAAAGCGACAATCATTTTCTGTCACTTTAATTTCACTCGCTAAATTAGGATCAGAGTCTATTTCATGAGCTCGATAAGCTTTTTGAATATACAAAATATGATCAGCCTTAGCCAAAGCGCCAAAAGCTAACAAACGTTCTTTACTGATAATACTCATCGTTCCTTGAGAG
Organism: uncultured Ectothiorhodospiraceae bacterium; assembly: GCA_964391585.1. Classification (GTDB taxonomy): domain Bacteria; phylum Pseudomonadota; class Gammaproteobacteria; order GRL18; family GRL18; genus JADGAU01. The sequence goes on along the minus strand of CAYMMQ010000007.1, from coordinate 15,263 downwards.
ATTTCTGATAACCGTTCAAAGCCTTGTTTAAAATCACTAAATGCTTGATGTGATTCATGTGATAAGGTGTACATCGATTCAGTATCTTCATAAATCACACTGCTTGAACTTAATAATTGTTTAATAATGCGAGAAATATTTGCCGTTGCTTGCGTTGTTTCCTCCGCTAAATGTCTTACTTCATCAGCAACAACCGCAAAGCCCCTGCCCGCTTCACCCGCTCTTGCCGCTTCAATTGCTGCATTTAAAGCCAACAAATTAGTTTTTTCAGCCACACCGGCAATAAATTTTGTTACCTCGGTAATTTCTTTGCTCGCTTCACCCAACTCCTGACTAGACTCACGCATATTTTGAATACCACTGATGAGTTGATCTAGATTTGATAATACATGTAATACAGCTTTATCACTTTTTACCGCCATATCTGAGGCTTCTTCAGACATTTTCTCTACATTTTCCAACTCATCGGTCATTTTTTTCAAATCAGTTTGATTGGTTAATAAGTTTTCAATTAACCTCTCATTTCTCAATTTATCCATAGTTGAAATCATATTTTCTTTTTGAGTATACCAATAATCAGTCTCTAATTGCTGGATACTACCATCGACCTCTTTCAATGCGGTTGAAAACACACCATGCAAACCAACCTGCATGGTTTTACGATAATACCTATTTTCTTTTGCATGACCAAGTACCGTTTGTATTTCACGAATAAATGTTTCGATTTGATCAAGCCCAGCATTAATTGATATCGCAGTCTGGCTCAAAGACGTATCATGCATAATATCAATCATCAGAACCCGATCTTCTAATTCACCCGTAACCAAACCTTGTGTGACCAACATCAATGACTGCTCTAATTGACTTCTTTTCTTATCTCTATACCTTAGCATTGACTGTAATACCATATAGATAACAAAAGCCGCGATAAAAACAATATCTACTGCATAAAAAACCAAACCATAAATACAAATAAGACTAACAAGTAATACCCTTAGTATATCAATTGTTGAGCGACTAAATAGAGTGAACAAACGTATCATAATCAATTCCTAATTTTTGTAGTTTACCTACTAATAATCCTATTGAATTGCTAGTAGCCTCTTTGGTAGCTGAATTTTGTTCTACTTGAAGCATTTCTTTATAAATACTACTTGCCACATTAATGGCTTCTCTCGAGGGTTTTCTTCTCACCGAGTAATAACCAATAATGTTTTTTTTTGGATCAAAGCTTGCGGTAACATTGGCGAATACCCAATAAAATCCACCGTCCTTACTCATATTCTTCACGTAACCACTAAATTCTTTACCCGTTTTTATCGTCTGCCATAGAAACTCAAATACACCTCGGGGCATATCAGGATGACGAATAATATTGTGCTGCGTATTAATAAGCTCTTTTTCTGAAAAACCAGAAAATTCAATAAAAGTCTGATTTCCATAGGTAATACGCCCTTTAGTGTCTGTTTTAGAGACAATAAAGTCTGAATCCCGCATCACTCTTTCTTTATTAGTTGGTTGAATTTTATTTTTCATTACAAAATAGTACCTTTATTAAAAAGATTTATAGTTTGTTAAATTATGAGTATAAACACTTTGTCGGTCATAAATTAAATTACTTTAGTTTTTTATCGAAATAACAGCTATAATCAACTATTAACTTTAGAGCACTTACAAAAGAGTACTAGCAAAATCACCGTTTTTGCTCCAGATTAAAGCAAAAATATTCTGAAAAGCAGCGTTTATGTGAATAAATGAGTATTTTTAGGTTATTTTTAACGCAGAAATGATGTAAAAGGATAATTTTGCAGCTAGCTTTTTATTGTTAAGAATAATTTAATGAAGCCAAACTACACTCCATGAGCTTTGGTTTCAACCTTCTTTCAACTATACATTGAGTTTTTAAATACCATTATGTCAAAACCTACTTCTTTTATTTTTCCTTTGATACGTTCTGTATTAACCCCAATTATATTAGGTTTAGATAAAATCACTACTCCCACGGGAATGCAGCGTAGTTACAATATGCAACAGAAAATTGATCAAGAAACTCAAAGTTTAGTTTTATATCAGTATCCAGCTTGTCCTTTTTGCATCAAAGTTAGGCGTGAAATAAAACGTCTGTCACTTAATATCGATATTAAAGACGCTAAAAACAGACTATTTAAAGAAGAATTAATTTCTGAAGGTGGCAAAGCCCAAGTACCTTGCCTTAAAATTACCGACCAAGAGAATAACATCACTTGGATGTATGAATCGTCAATAATTATAGAATATTTAAAAGAAAAGTTTGCTGACCGAGTATAGTTTTAGCATTTTAAATGACTATACGTTTTATGACTATCAGTTTTTCTCACTTCGCTGTTTAACTTCTTTCCTCAACTCCTGTTGTTGAAAACGTTTTTGATAAAGTTGATAAATTTGACGAATTTGTTTGACATAAAAAACCGGCTCTGAACCTCGCACATAACCATATCGTGCTTTTTTAGCATATTTATTTTTCCCTAACAATAACATCGCTTTTTCTGTTTGCCCAAACCATCGGTTTGGATCTAAGCCTAGTTGCTTGGCCAGCTTTCTAGCATCTTCAACATGCCCTACTCCTGCATTATAAGAGGCCAAAGTAAACCAGTTTTTATCTTCAATACTTAGATTTTCTTTAAACTGACGTCTAATCCAGTCCATATACTTTATCCCTGCAGAAATGGCATTTTTTGGAATTTCTAAATTTGATATTTGTAGCATTTTAGCCGTTTTTGGCATGATTTGCATCAACCCTTTTGCTCCAACAAGAGAAACCGCATTGGGATCAAAATGACTTTCTTGATTCATCTGCGCACTAATCAATAACCAATTAAACTTATACTTATCACTATATTGTTTGATGAGATCATCATAAGGTGAAACCTGATCTTGGTTATATTTTTCAAACAGTTCAGGGTTAAAAATTTTACGTGAGTTATGAAAGTATTTATTATAAGTCACATTATAAAAGGTACTTTTATTGTTTTTTTTCAAAAACTTATTCAATGCCTCTACTAGCTTAGGATTATTTTGTCTCACAAGCCAGTGCTGATGGACATCTTTTTTAACAATTAAGCTACCTTGTAAGTCACTACGCCAGGCATCTTCTAATTGAAAAATATTATTATCAACTAAGGTAAGCAAGCCTTTATTATTACTCACAATATCTAATAGGGAGTCTGTATCTAACTTTTCATCAACTTCTTTGATTTTTAGATTAATACCATTTTTTTGTAATTCATCTAATGTGTACCAATAAGAGCTGGATTTTCTAACCACAAATTCACGCTCGGCTAACTCTTCAGTCGAAGTAATGGCTGTTTCTTTGCTAGATTGAACAATTAATTCTTCCGTTTTGTTATACGGTATGGAAAAAAGTACCGCTAATTTTTCTCTCTCTGGTGTTAAGGTTAGACCTGCAGAAATAATATCCCCTCTTCCCTCTCGTAACCACAGCATCATTTGCTCAAAGTCGTTTGCAACCAAAACTTTTAAGGTTAGGGAATGATCAATTGCAAAACGTTTAATTAACTCATATTCAAAACCCATTAATTTATTTTTCCATAAAAAATAGCTGGAAGCATTGTTACGGGTAATTAAACGTAACTGACCGGTTTTTTTTATTTGATCAAAATCACCTTTAAAGCTACTGGGGATATCATTGGCCAAACGATAAGTTTCAATAAATTCATTTATAGATTTTAATAAAAGTGGGTTTTCTGGTCGCACTGCCCATGCAATTGCATTTTTTTCTTTAATCGTATAAGCAATCGAAAAATTTTCACGACTTTTTAAGGCTGTTTCAATTTTATGGGTATCACTAAAAGTTGCATCGAAATCACCATTAAACATGCTATCTAGAACTTGATCTGGCGTTTTTTGATTAGCAATAATAACGGGGGTTAAATTTTTATACGTGCTTTTTAATTTTTTAACTGTTTCCCAATATACCTCTGCTTTTTGCACACCAATTCGCATACCATCAAAATCTTTCATTTGAAATTGATAGCGATTAACTTGATCGTGCTCGAGATTTTTAGGAAGAATTAATTGTTGGTTGGTATAAGAGACAGGATGTGAGAACTGTACTTTTTTAGCAAGGTTATCACTCACCACAATACTGGATGCAATGACATCACCATAACCTTTAAGTAAAGCTGGGACTAATAATGTTTTTTTAGCATAAACGATAACGGGTTCAAGACCTTCTCGTTTAGCATATTGAATAGCTAGATTTGCCCCATATTCATTAGATTGTGACTCTCTGGGCAAAAATGCATGATTTTCAGTAAATTCAGAAACTAAAATTCGTAATTGTTTTTTTTGCTTAATAATAGTCAGATCACTCTTATCAGGGCGATTGATCACTTTGGCGTTAAATTCTGTTAAGGATTTTTTAGGTGTGCGGTGCTTTTTCTCGTCATCTGCACACGAAAAAAGTAATGTGAAAAGAAACGCTATTAGAATAATCCGATTTAGCTTTTCCAAAGAATTATTACTCTAAATAAAGTCAAATTAGAATACTCTCTCAAAAAAAAGCCCCTTACTCTATTTGTAAGGGGCAAATAATTACACACTGAAAGAAGCTAATTTTTTAGTGATGGTCTCATTTTTTAAGGTCACATAATCAGGTAAGCCATTTTTATATGGAGGGTAATTTTCCCCCTCAATTAAAGGATACAAATATTGCTTACATTTTTCAGTAATCCCAAAACCATCTTCAGTAATAAAATCTCTTGGCATAAACTTTTCAACGTTGGCTACTTCTGATAATAGAGCTTCCCCAACTTCCCATTGATAAGGTTGTTGATTAGTTCTTACAATCGTTGTCATAATGGAGCCTTTACCGGCTAAAGCATATTCTACTGCCGCTTTACCGGTTGCATAGGCTTGTTCTACATCAGAATCTGATGCTAAATGTCTGGCTGCACGTTGCAGATAATCAGCTACTGCCCAATGAAACTTATAACCCAAAGCATCTTTAATTAAATTTGCCACAACCGGTGCAGCTCCACCTAATTGTGCATGACCAAAGGCATCTTTAGTGCCTTGCTCAGCTAAAAATCGGCCATCTGGCCAATGAGCACCTTCTGATACCACAATAGTACAAAAACCACACGTTTCAACTTTTTCTTTTACTTTTGCGATAAATTTATCTTGATCAAATTCAATTTCTGGAAACAAAATAAGAACGGGAAAACCTTGATCTTCAATCAAGCCACCGGCGGCAGCAATCCAGCCTGCGTGTCGCCCCATCACTTCAAGAACAAAAACTTTAGTAGATGTTTTTTCCATAGAGCGCACGTCATAACTCGCTTCTAAAGCAGAAACAGCGATATATTTTGCTACCGAGCCAAATCCAGGACAATTATCTGTAATAGGTAAATCATTATCTACAGTCTTAGGGACATGAATAGCTTGCACCGGATAGCCCATTTTTTCAGATAATTGAGAAATCTTATAACACGTATCTGCAGAGTCTCCCCCGCCATTGTAAAAAAAATAAGCTATATCATGAGCCTTAAAGATTTCAATCAAGCGCTCATATTGAAGCTTGTTTTCTTCAATACTTTTTAGTTTAAAACGACAAGAACCAAAACCACCAGAAGGTGTGTGTTTTAAGGCTGCAATATCAGTATCAGATTCTTTGTTGGTATCAATTAGCTCTTCAGTCAGTGCGCCAATAATGCCATTTTTTCCGGCATACACCGTGCCAATTTTATCTTTATGTTGTCTTGCAGTTTCAATTACACCACAAGCAGATGCGTTAATCACAGCAGTAACACCACCAGATTGAGCATAGAATGCATTTTTTGTACTCATTTATTTCTCCTTAATTTATTTTGTTTTTTTATATTGTGCATCATAATGCTTTAATAACTCAAGTTCATTTTCACTAAATCCTGCCGCAATCCGAGCAGCTTCATTAAATGGCCCTCGAGGATAATTTGATAAGTATTTAGCGATTAATTGAAAAAACGTTGTATCAGCATCTAAGTTTTGTTGCAAACAACAATATCGATACCAGCGAGTACCTGCTGCCACATGACTGATCTCATCATTAGCAATCATTTGTAGCACCTTTGCACTGTCATTATCACCAATAGCCTCAAATTTACTAATAGCAAAGGGGATCACATCCAAAGCCCTTGCTTCAAGTACTCTATGAACAATACCCATACGACTCATCAGGTCATCTGCAGTAACAATCGCCATGCCCCATAATTCATTATGAGCGACAAAGTCACCATAGGCATATCCCAAGCGTTGCATTTGCTGCGCTAAAGCTAAAAAATGTCGCCCTTCATCTGCTGCAGTATTAACCCAGTCGTCATAATAAGCTTGCGGCATATTTGGGTAACGACAAATTGAATCCCAGGATAAATTTACTGCAGTAATTTCGATATGAGCTAAGGAATGCAAAAAAGCAGCGATTTGTTTATCTGAGCCAAAACCTCGCTTGCTGACCTTGTTAGTCGCGACCAATTCAGGATGAGACAAACGTCCTGGCTCATTTAATTGTGTAGCCACATGAGCACACTGCCAGTCTAACTGCTTATTTTTCCAAGCATTAACGACTTCTAGACCGTAAGCGATTTTTGCCTTTGGTTCAGTAATTTTCAAGCAAGTTTCAGCTTCATGGAAAATATTTTTCAACATAAACTATTTTTGAGCTATGATAGGGAAAATAAAATCACTTGATATTAACATACTTTATTTTTTTATTGCATCTAAACTGTAGATATTAGAGAATAGCCTATCCCTTAAATTTACCTAAAATCAAAATATACATAAACTACATGCTGACAACCTATGAACTTCCACTGAATGAAAAAGTTCGCACTTTGTTGCGTTTAGAATTTCTGTTCAAGCAAATTAACTACACCTTAACTAAAGATTCTAAATGGGATAGCCGCTTTACTATTAGTAGTTTACTAGAAATCAATAATATGCTTAGTAGGATTGATTTGATTAGTGAGTTAAGCAAGGAACTAAGCCGACAAAAACAAACTCTGGTTTCCTTATCATCACTACCCGAGGTCGATACTGACAAACTACACCAAACCATATTGTTGTATGATAATTATTTACAGGCACTTCACCAGCATGCTGGACAAAACTGTATTTCAAATGAGTTATTAAAAGCTATTCAGCAACGAGACTCTATTCCAGGAGGAACCTGTGATTTTGATTTACCCATTTATCACCATTGGTTAAGCCTTCCCTCAAACATTAGAACACAACAACTTATGTGTTGGTTAGAGTCCTTAACTCCTTATAAAGATAGTATTCAACTCATATTACAAAATTTACGTGATAGCACACTTGCACAAGAAGTGGTTGCAAATGATGGCTTTTATCAACAAAGTATTTCCAATAATCCAGCTTATCAGTTAATCAGGGTAGGTTTGCCTGAGGGAGTTGAATATTACCCCGAACTAAGTGGTGGAAAGCACCGTTTTAGTGTTCGTATGATGCACGCTAATATCTATGATAAGCCGCTCCATTTAAAAGAAACGGTAAACTTTCACTTATCTTGTTGCCTCTTATAATAAAATGAGTAAAGATATCCTTTGTCCTGTTTGTCAAAAGCGACATAACTGGTTACAATCTAAACCTTGGAGCCCTTTTTGTTGTGAACGCTGTAAAATAATTGATCTCGGCAATTGGGCATCAGAAAAACACGCTATTCCAGGAAAAAGTGTTTATAATTTCAATGATCAAGAAGAAGGAATTGATAAATTATAATCCAGTGTTATAATTCAACAAACTCTCCATCAACTAAACAAGGGATTACTATGAAAAAATTGCTTATCGCTTCCATCGTAGTAGCAAGTGCTATAACTACAAACTCTTTAATGGCGAATGAATCTGCATCACCTGAAACACACCAGACAACGACTGAAACTGTGAGTAGTTCAGCGGTAGAAACTGCACCAGTAGCCCATGAAGCTATACCAGCGACTCATGAGACTGCTACGAATGCACATAATGCTCACGCAGAAAAAAAATCCGATAAAATAGGCGATCCTAAATTATTAAAAGAAAACCTTGCTACTTGTAGTAATTGTCATGGCCAAGATGGAAATAGCCTAGCAGATATTTTTCCCAACCTAGCGGGCCAAAGTCAAATATATCTTGCAAAACAAATGACAGATTTCAAAACTGAAAAACGAAAAAACATCATTATGTCAAGAATTATGCAAGTTACTACCATCAATGAACAAGCCATTCATGATTTATCGACCTATTTTTCAAAACAAACATTAAAGGCAAATGCAGCAAAAACATCTGATGAAATTACTAAGGGAAAGTTAGTTTTTGAAGGTGGCGTAAAAGAAAATAATGTTCCTTCATGTATGGGCTGTCATGGGCCAAAAGGGGCAGGAAATCCTGGTGCAGGTTTTCCATCTTTACGTAGTCAAAAAGCAGCTTATATTGAAAAGCAACTTAAAAATTTTAAACTTGCAGGACAAAACCCGGATCAAGAAACAAAACCTCTTGGCAGACACAATGATCCCAACTCTGTTATGCGCACCGTGGTTAGAAGCATGAATGATTTCGATATCAAAGCTGTCGCTCAATATGTGCAACAAATACAACCATAATTGAACTGATTTTAACCTGTTTTTAACAGACTAGAGTATCACTGATTTTTAGCAGATTTAATTATTTTAAATCTGCTTGTTATTTTACACCCTTCTAGGTTGGAGTTTTTATGCGTTTATTTTTATTCAACATTGCTTTATTTGTCACTGTGTTATTTGCTTCTTTTAGCTGTTTTGCAGAAGAAAAGATCAATTACACACAAGGCGTTGAATATAAGTTATTAACACCTCCTCAAGCCACTCATGAAAAAAACAAAATACAAGTTATTGAGTTTTTCTCATATGCTTGCCCGCATTGTTATCATTTTGAACCTTTCGTTAGAACTTGGTTAAAAAATAAGGCAGCGAATGTTGAGTTTGTTCGCATACCTGCCATTTTTAATGCAAAATGGGAGTTGCTAGCAAAAGTTTTTTATACCTCAGAAGCACTCAATGTAACTAAGATAATGCATGATAAGATTTTTGATGCTATTCATGGGCAAAGAAAAAGAATTAATAGTTTAGATGATATAAAAGAAATTTTTGTTGCTAATGGGGTAACAGCAAGTGATTTTGATGCAACCATTAACTCGTTTGGGGTTGCGAATAAATTATTGATGGCAAAAAAACTTACCTCTAGCTATAAAGTTGATGGTGTCCCTTTAATTGTCATAAATGGCAAATATCGCACTAATAGCACATTAGCAAAGGGGCATGAAAACATGTTAAAAGTTACTAACTTCTTAGTGGATAAAGAAACAAAGTAAGACTATAGAAAAGAGTATAGAAAA
>CAYMMQ010000007.1:0-5760 GCA_964391585.1 uncultured Ectothiorhodospiraceae bacterium | reverse complement strand
TGAATTTGAAAAAAAGCAAAAAGAGTGGAACAAGCTCGATGAGTTCTTTCGCCAGGTTGCTTCACGGCTTGCTCTTGCTGCAGAAGGAAACTCTAAACACCTAGATACTCTCTTACCTAGCCTTCGCAAAGGCATTCGCAAAGGTGAAAATCAGTCTAAACTTGCTCCTATCATGGAAGAAATTTCTACCGAGCTGGTTAAACTCGACAAGCAACGAGCAAATAAACCCAAAGGTAGTTCAGGATTTTTATTATCTATGGTTCAGAAATTAACCACTTCTGAAGAAATGGATAAAAAATCCAAGAAGTTAAAAAAAATGCTACAAGCTAATGTTGACTCTGAAGATAATCAACTTATTGATGAATTTAATGAGTTTTTTAAACATTGTATAACTATATCTCATAAAAGTGGTTATGAATCTGCAAAAAAAGAGAACCCCAATAAGCAACAAGGATTCCTTAGCAAACTGCTTGGTTCAGGTTCAGGTTCAGGTTCAGGTTCAGATTCAAAGAGTAGCCCTACATCCGAGTTAAATAATACAACAGAAAAAGATAATAAATCCCACGATAAAGATGTTCCCCCTCTTAATCAAGAAGAAATTGAAAAAAGCATTGCTGAATCAATTAATCATATTTTAGAAAACTTTATAGATTCCTTAGATTATCCTCTAGCACAAAGAAATGCACTCAAAGATAAACTTTTTAGTACCCAACCCTCTCCTGAAATTCATATTTTATTTGAAAACCTTGCCAAAATCCTAAGAAAGGAAAATTTTAAAGATTTGCATTCAGGTAAAATCAGTAAAGAAGCGCAACAAGAAATCCAGCTTGAAACTCACCATATTCTTATTCGTTTGCTTGAGTTTATCCCTTTAAATGAAGAGTTACAAAAGGAAGCAGAAAGACTTAAGAAAGATTTTTCTCGTGGGATTAGTGCCAATCAACTACCTGATGCATTAGAAGCAATTGCCAAGCTTGTCGTGCAAATGCAAATGGAAAGTCAAAAAGAACAAAAAGATTTTAAACTATTTCTTATTTCTATGAGTGGTCGCTTGAAAGAAGTGGATAGCTTCCTAACGGCCAACCTTGATGAACATAAAGATTCTTGGGCAAAAGGTGCAGCCTTAAGCAATAGTGTAAAAGAGAATGTAAAAGATATTGAAACTAGTGTAAATGAAGCCACCGATCTTAATGAACTTGGTCAAAATATTCAATTAAAAGTAGAGAACATCCTTTCTAATGTCGAGTCTTATCAAAAAAATGAGAACCAACGTGTTAAACGGATTCAGCAACAAAACCAAGCCCTAAAAAATAAAGTAAAACATTTAGAGGAAGAATCAGGGGCTTTGCAGGTAAAAATCATTTCTTCTCAGGAAAAAGCCTATAAGGATCCGTTAACAGGTTTACCTAACCGTTTGGCCTATGATCAGTTTTTGACAGAAGAATATGCCCGCTGGAAGCGTTATCACGAAAATTTATTATTTATTATTTGGGATATCGATTTTTTCAAAAAAGTAAACGATACTCACGGACATCATGCTGGTGATGAGGTTTTATGTGCAGTTTCCAAACTATTACGCGCCAATTTAAGAGAGCCCGATTTTATTGCCAGATTTGGTGGCGAGGAGTTTGTCACTCTAATGCCGAATACTTCCTTAGGAGGAGGTTTTAAAGTGGCTGAAAAAGTACGACAAGCAGTGCAGGATCTTGGTTTTTTGTACAAGGGAGTAGAAATTCCACTAACTATTTCTTGTGGCATTAGCTTGTTTGGTGGTGAAGACACCCCAGAAGATGTATTTGAACGTGCTGACAAAGCTTTATATCAAGCTAAGGAACAAGGTCGTAACCGCTGCGTTATCTCACAGAATTAATAAGCTTTATTTTCAAGAAGTACTTAAAAGCCATATGCATTAATAGCGAATATGGCTTTTATTAGCATTTTATTGCCTAATACCTTCTATTGACAAGAACAACTCTGCCTCTTTAGTAGCCGGGCCAAGATTAGTATTGATATTAAAATCTGTTAATACTAACTTGGTGGTTGCCGCAAATCCTCGTCTATACCCTCCCCAAGGATCTTTGCCTGCACCAATATGCTCTACATCTAAGGAAATACTTTTAGTAACCCCATGTAAGCTTAAGTTTCCGACTAAAACTGCTTTACCATTAGCTTTTTCTTCAAAAGAAGTACTTTCAAACTTAGCTGTTGGGAAATTTTTTACATCAAAAAAGCGTTTATCACGCAAATGCTTATCTCGTTCAGCATGGTTACTATCAATACTTGCTACATCAATGGTCACCTTAACTTTAGCTGCAGCCGGATTTTTTTCATCATAACTAAACGAACCATCAAATTTATTAAAACGTCCCAATAACCAACTATAACCTAAATGTTTAATTTTAAACTGAATAAAAGCATGTTGCCCTTTAATATCAATTTTATAATTTTCTGCCTGTAAGGGCGTCATAAAAATAAACAATGAGGTTAACAGCGGTAATAATAAAACTCGTTTCATGGTAATCTCCTAAAATATTGATAATAATTTATAGTTGATGGTAATTATTTTCCAAACATGCGCATCAAGGTAATATCTTTATCAATAAAGTGATGCTTTATTGCCCCTAATGCATGAATACCCGCCACAATAACTAAAGTTATGGCTAAAGAAAAGTGTATATTTCCAGCAATGTCCTCTTGGTGCTCAATATTAGAAATGCTTGCAGGAATTTTAATCCAGTTAAACAGTTCAATTGCACTGCCATCTGCTGTTGAAATTAAGTAGCCACTAATCATGATACTAAATAATAAAACATACAACAACTTATGCACAACTGTTGCTAGTAAGGTTTCTATTTTTATATGACTTACTAAAGGTTCAGGTCTTGTATAAAAAAATAGCCAAAAAATACGAAAAACAGTTAGTGCAAACAGTAAAATACCGATGCTTTTATGGATGTGCGGAGCTGTTTGATACCACTTATCATAATAGCTTAATTCGACCATCCACAACCCTAATACAAATAAACATATTATAGTAATGGCTGTAAGCCAATGAATAATAACACTAACAAGTCCCCATTGAGTACGGGTATTTTTTAAAATCAATTTCATTCCTGTCAATAATTTGGTTTTATTCTAGCAAAAATAACAACGACTACAAACCATATTACATTAATGTGTCACTAATTTATTCATCCTTCTTGCGTTCGCATTTAATGAGAGGATGTGTATACTTAGGCTCATTTCATCTAAAAGCACTGGATTGGGGTTACTAAAAGGTAATTGTTTCGAGTATTATTTTTCTTAAGTACTTAGCCATGCTCAAATTATAGAGGCACTTGCAAAATTAAGATTTTTGCTTCAGATCAAGGCGAAAATATTCTGAAAAACGGAGTTTATATGAATAAATGAGTATTTTCAGGTTATTTTTAACGCAGAAATGATGTAAAAGGATAATTTTGCAAGTAGCTCTATAGTTAATTAAATAAAACTGCTCGATAGTATATACTTAATCTAAAAAAGATGGCGTTTAAAATAAATCACCGCTTATAATAGTAAATGGTGATTGATAGTAATAAAATGGAATGTTGAGGTAATTTATGGGTATGTTGTTTAGAGGTGAGTTAGTTGAGAACTGGTTAGATCATGAAATGGATAAAGGGGACTTTAAACGTATGGAATCCACCTTTCGTCACTGGATTACCCCAGATGGCAAAGCGGGAATTAGCGGAAAGTCTGGATTTAAGGCAGAAAAAAACCGTTACCATTTATATATTTCCAATGCCTGCCCTTGGGCCCATCGCACCCTAATATTTCGTAAACTCAAGGGACTTGAAAAGTGTATTGGTTTATCTATTGTTGAGCCAGATATGCTAGATCAAGGTTGGACTTTTTCTTCAGATGGCGACTACCAAGATCACCTATATCAATCTCGGTTTATGCATCAGCTATACACAAAAGCCGATAAAAACTTTACTGGACAAATAACTGTCCCTGTTTTGTGGGATAAAAAGTTTCAAACCATAGTAAATAATGAATCTTCTGAAATTATTAGGATGTTTAATTCGGCATTTAATGCATATACTGATATAAAGACAGACTACTACCCCACTGAGCTACAAGATGAAATTGACGATATTAACCTAGCAATTTATGAAAACATTAACAATGGTGTTTACAGATGCGGTTTTGCAACTTCGCAAACTGCATATGAAACTGCTTTTGACAACCTTTTTAATGAACTGGATAAAATAGAAAAACTACTATCTCAACAAGCCTATTTAGTGGGTCAGCAAATCACCGAAGCAGATTGGCGCTTATTTACCACCCTAATACGTTTTGACACTATTTATGTAGGCCATTTTAAGTGCAATTTAAAACGGATTAATGATTACCATCATTTATCTAATTATTTACGAGAGTTATATCAACACCCAGGTATTGCCCAAACGATTAATTTTAAAGACATCAAACAACATTATTATTATAGTCATGCCAAGATTAATCCTAGTCAAATCATTGCCAAAGGCCCGTCAGTAAACTTCGACTTAGCTCACGATAGAGGAAAAATGCACTCTTAATCAAATGTTAATGAAAAATATATCACGATAAGTTATTCTATTTTAGACTTTAGTAATAACCACAGTTCATACTACATTAGCTAAAACGAGATTTTAAATCATGGAAAACTTTAAGGAATTTGATGAAATAACATTAAGGAGTATTTTATCGCAATTTTTTCATCAATCGTTTAATGCTATTTTAATTAGCGAGCCAAATGTTTATAAGCCGGTTATTCTTTATGTTAATCCTGCTTTTTGTAAAATGTCGGGTTATAGTCGTGAAGAGTTAATTGGCAAAACGCCTAAAATTTTTCAAGGTGAAAAAACCAATCGAAATGTCATTAAGCGATTACACGCTGAATTATTGGCAGGCAATACTTTTTATGGTGCTACCACAAACTATAAAAAAAATGGAGAAGCCTATCCCGTTGAGTGGAATATAACTCCCGTAAAAAATGAAAATAATGAAGTAATTTATTATATTTCTATTCAAAAAGATTTATCAAATTTAAAAGCAGTCGCTAACAGACTCAAGCGTACTAATAATAATTTTAGAGGTTTTTTAAAAGAGATTTCCCAAAATATCACTGAAGATGAAAGTATTTCTCAACTATTAAGCAATAAAAAAGAACAGTTCACTGAGAACCTATTAGATAATTCAAAAATTTTTAATAGCCATTTACGCACTGAAGAAAAATCATCTTACTTCGAAGATGATCAATTTTTTGATTTTTCAGATAATGACGCTGGTGCCTTAGCAGAACATCCGAGTGCAACAACTCAAAGTGCTACTGAATATCTGGAGCTTAACCCTTTATCAGATGAAGATATTGCTCAGCTAATAATTATTATTGATGCTTTATTGGAAATGATTGATATTCTCGAATTTTCAAATAATAAAGAAGGAGACTTGATAGCGATTATTACTGAACTTAAAGAAGTAGCTAATACTATTTTTTATCTGGATGACTTTGTGGATATTTCTTCTATTTTTTCAGAGCTTGCAACAAAACTTGAAAAGAATATCGATAGTGAATTTCCTGAGTTTGTCATAGAAACATTTGCTTCTTTAATTAAAGAGCTAAAAACTTGGACACAAAGCATTTTTATACAACAAAGCTCTAAAGATATTCATGAGTTTGATGCTAATATTATTTCTGCAGCAAAACAGTTAATGATGTTTTTACCTAAGTAAATT
>CAYMMQ010000006.1:35553-40008 GCA_964391585.1 uncultured Ectothiorhodospiraceae bacterium | reverse complement strand
CCATGTTAAAAGGTGAACAAGGTGCAACGTGGATTAAAGCCTCAGGGGCGGATTACCTTTGCTGTTTGCAGGATGGCACCATAAAACATAACTTTTAACCTGATTTGTGAGTTAAGGGTCGGAGTCAAAGTGAGAATGCATCAAGGTTTTGCTTTTAAGTATTTATTAACTTGGTAGCTAATACAAAGTGGTATACCAGATTGACTCGGACCCTAAAATATTCGGTTAAAAAATTTATCTTAAAATATCCATCTTTGGATCATAAACTGTGGTTTCAACAGCATAAAGGCCTAATAGGGTGTGAAAAATATTGTCATGACTATATTTCTCATCAACACGTTTCTGAATTAACTTAGCATCAACAAAACTTTGATGATTATTCTCTCCCAGCCACAAAATCATTGGCACGTGTTTTTGCTCATCGGGTGCAAATAAATAAGGTAATCCATGCAGATATAAACCATTTTCACCTAAGGACTCGCCATGATCGCTGACATATAACATTGCAGTATTAAAGTCTTGATTATACTCTTTTAACATATTGATACTTTTTGCTAAAAAATAGTCGGTATATAAAATCGCATTATCATAAGCATTATTAATTTCTTCCATGCTGCATTTTTCTAATTGATTGGTCAGGCAACTCGGAGAAAATTGATCAAATTCTTTAGGATAACGCTTGTAATATGCAGGACCATGATTCCCCATTTGGTGTAAAACAACTAAAATATCTCCTTTCGCCTGTTCTATAACCGTAGGCAAATTTGCTAACATGCCCATGTCACGGCACTCTGGATCACACACAGGGTTAATCGTTTTATCTTTATAGGATTGATAAGGAACTCGTAAAGCCACCCCTTTAGAGTCTGAATTGTTATCTAACCATAAAACATTAACACCGGCACGTTGTAAAATATCCAACACATTATCGATATTAAAAGCAGATGATTTATTAAATTTGTCTTTATCTAATAGAGAAAAGATACAAGGAACAGAAACCGCCGTTGACGTGCCGCAGGACCAGACATTGCTAAAACTGAACAAGCCAAGGTTTTGACTTTTATTAATTTGCGCCAATAAGGGGGTAGTGGATTGGGAATAACCATTAATCAAAAGATGATCAGCTCTAACTGTTTCACCTAAAATCATAAAAACCAAACGCTTTTTGGGGGATTCATGAAAAGTCCCTACTTGTTTAGCGTCTAGCGCAATCTGTTGTCGTTTGGTTGTTTGCTTGAGAAATTTAATAGAAAGATAGTTAGTGACGGAAAAAAAATAAAAACTGGGATTGGCATAAAAACGTAAAATTTTATGTTCACGAAAAAAGGAGGCATAAAACTTAGAGCACGATAAAATAAGAATAATAGCAACAAGTAAGGCAAAAAAAATAACTTTGAATTTATTAACTAGGGCAACTAACAATGTTTGTTTCGACAACGTTAGCTTATAAATGAAAAAACTGGGTAATACGCCTAATAGTAAAAAATATAACAATTGTTTCAAGCTTAGTAGATCAAGTGATTCATGCAAATCAGTTTTTAACACATTATCAATCATGTCATTGTCGATGATAATGTTATAACTGTCCATAAAATAAGCCGCCATAGAGGAAAGCAGCAAAACCAGAATAAGTATTAATTTAATGCTAAAGCGATAACATAACAAAGATAATAAAATAATAAGAAAAGCACAAAAAACAATAGGCAGACTAAATAGAAAGAAAAAATTTTCTAAATTGGCAGGATAAACATCCAGTATATTGCTAAAAAAAGTAAGATTGGCAAAAGTTATTAGAAAAATCGAAGTGTAAATAACAAGGCGGTTGACTGTGATTTCTTTCATAAGTTAGTAGAATAAAGATAGATAATTGCAGAAGTATAACCTAGAAAGCGAATAATTAAAAAATATGAAGAGGTACTTGCAAAAATATCCTTTTACACCATTTCTGCTTTAAAAATAACCAGAAATATTTACAGGAAAACAACATAGAGTAGAAAAAAGACAAAAAAACAACAAATTTAATGCAAAAAAGAAACAAATGGTTAAATTGAAGAAAAAAGCGTTGACAATAGCAGGCTATTTTTGTAAATTTGCAACATGTTTAACAGTCCCATTCTTATACGGTGATTTTTTTACTACTTTTGTGAAGCGATGTTTGTAAAAATTGTAAAACAAGAGTAATAAAAGGAAAACTATATAAATAATAATAATAAAACTGTTAAAAATTAAAACTAGTTGTCATATTAATCATTTTTAAATCGCTGTTTAATGAGCAATAAGCATTAATTAGCAATTAAAGGAGAAAGCATGAGTAATAAAATTCGTTCTATATCGGCTCTGTCGATATTTTTAGCTGGAGCTGCTGCTTCATTCTTGCCTGGTACTGCTTCAGCGGTTCCTGCATTTGCAAGACAAACTGGCATGGCATGTAGTTCATGTCACTTCCAACATTTCCCAACGCTAAATTCATTTGGTCGTGCTTTTAAAGCTGGCGGTTACACAATGTCTACGGGTGCAAAAATTGAAGGTGACAATGTTTCTCTTCCAAGAGAACTTCCAATCTCAGTTGTAGCTAAGGTTCGTTACCAAAAAGATAGTGGTAACTCAAATGCTGGTGCTGATTATGGTCATATCGCATGGCCTGATGAAGCTGCTTTATTAGTTGGTGGTAGAGCTTCTAAAGATGCTGGTTACTTGATGGAATTAGGTCTATTAGCTGATCCAGAAAATATGTTCTTATCGGCTAAGTTCCATTTTAATGTTGCTAAAGTTGGTGGCGTTCAATTAAGTGTTATCCCTTTCTCAACTGATGGTCTAGGTGCAGCTTATGGTTTTGAATTAATGAACACTGGTGCACAACGTTCACAACGTGTTATTGAAAACAGAAAAGGCTTTAGTGCTGGTAATGCTCTAGGACTTACATCTGGTGCTGCAACAGGTATTGCTTTAGTTGCTTCAAGACATGATTTCTTCATTAACTACTCTTTATGGGGTCAAGCTTGGTTTAATACTAACACTGATGTGAAACTTGGTGGTTTGTCTCATTATATAAGAGCTGCTTATATGCCAAATATTGGTGGAATGGACGCAGGCATTGGTTTCCAATTATGGACTGGTGATACAACAGTATCTGATGGTGCTGGTGGTGAAGTAAGTCTTAAAACTAACGGTTTCATTATCGATGGTCAGTTGCAAGCAGCTGCTGGTGGTATGCCTGTAGGACTTTATGCAAGTTATGGTAAATGTAAAGCACCTTCTGCTGCAGATGCAGTTGCAGCACACTTTGCTAGTTGTAACAACGCAGGTGATGCAAATGCATTTGGTATTCTTGGCGAGTTAGGTGTTTTACCTGGTAAAATGTCTTTATATGCTGCTTATAGCTCAACAGATTCAGGAAAAACTACAGCTGAGAAAACTAACCAGTGGACTATTGGTACAAACTACATGTATGCTCAAAACATCAGATTTGAAGTATTCGTAGTTAATAAGTCAGGTAATGCTGTTGATACTGCTGCTGGTGATTCTGACCAAACTGTAATGGTACAATTATTCGCTGGTTTCTAATCAAACCTTTGAATATCGTCTAAATAAAACTTGATATAAAGTTTTACAAAGACAAAAAATAATAAAGCCGCCTACATTCATTTGTAGGCGGCTTTTTTTTTGCAAAAAAATCAGTGTATATTTATCACTATTGCTAAGCTATAATGCTAACTTATATTTATATAGTAACTATTCATAGCTAGGTACTTAAGCTTCTCCCTTTGAAAGATGGGTATAGCTCGGTACTTAAGCTACCCCCTTTGAAAAAGGGGATTGAGGGGGATTTATTTAAAAGAACAAATCTCCTCAAACCTCCTGCTAAGCTAAATTAGGTGGCTTTAGAAGAGAGGGAAACAAATATTGAAAACCAATTTATAACAAACACTTTGAAAACTACCAACGAATGAAGCTAAATTTTTACCATAAAACTTTCCTAGTACTTATATTGCTTTACCTGCCCTTAAATGCTCTTGCAAGCAAAAGAATTGTTGGTGGTGAAAAGGTACTTGATCAGCTTTTAATTCCTTCTGCAGTAGATGCAACAACAATCGATCAATGGCCATGGGTTGTGGCGATAACAGATGGTCATGCCCCTTTTTGTGGCGCGAGTTTGATTGCATCATCTTGGTTATTAACAGCTGCTCATTGTTTATATGATCCCAGTACAGCCAAAGTTGATCCAAACCTAATCATGCAGGCAGTTTTTTTACAATCAGATTTATTCCAACATTCAGAGCAACGATTTTCCAGAACGATAACCGAGTATCATATTCACCCAGATTATAATTATGATTTGGATCTAAATGATCTTGCTGTTTTAAAGCTTGATGTTGCTGTAGATAACATAATGCCAGTATCCTTACCGGGAAGCTCATTTGATGCATTCACCGTAGCCAGTGGAACAATGAGCAC
>CAYMMQ010000006.1:17551-35453 GCA_964391585.1 uncultured Ectothiorhodospiraceae bacterium | reverse complement strand
GTTGCAGTACAAACGCGACAACAAAACTGCGTAAGTCATTTTTCTAACATCATGAATGTAAATTTATAACTTCTAACAACATGAATGACTTTGTAATGCAGATTAGAAATTTCAGGCCATCAAAATTTTTATTAATACTTGTGTTGCCTTTGTTTAATATACAAGCACAATCAAAAGCATGGCAATGTGCACAACAGTCACAGACTGGCGAATCAGCATGTTTAATTAATGAAATTCAAGCTGATTTATCATCTTGTTACCAAGATAAGAGCCTAGATTATGCGGATGACAAAATACATATCAAGGCAGATAATGTCACCAGTGTTAATAAGGATGAAATTTTGTTCACTGGTAATGTTAATGTCCAACAGCAACAACAAGTATTACATAGTGAAACCATTCAGTATTTTGATAAAAACAGCTTGTTGAAAGCAGAAAATAAGGTGGATATTTATAAGCCCGTTATTGAACTGCATGGAGAAAATTTAAAGTATTATGCAAAGCAACACAAGGGTAGTTTGCAAGAAAGTAAATACTTATTACCTTTATACCCTGCTCAAGGTAAAGCTGAACAAGTCAATTTTGATAACAATAATTATCAGTTAATCAAACCTAGCTTTTCCAGTTGCTCTGCTTCCAATGAGGATTGGCGTATTGATGCAGACGATATAAAATTATATAACGATCAGGGTTATGGATCGGGTAGACATGTTGTTGTGAAAGTAAAAGATATTCCCATCTTTTATACGCCCTATATTGAATTTCCAATCAATGATCAACGCAAAAGTGGACTATTGATCCCTCATATTAGTTATGCCAGCAAAAATGGATTGGACTTACGTTTACCCTATTATCTGAATATTGCCCCTAATATGGATGCAACGATAACTCCTCGCGTATTAACAAAAAATGGTTTGTTGTTAGCAGCAGAAGTTCGTCACTTAGGAAAACAATCTTTTGCTGAACTTCAAGCTGAAGTGCTTAGTGATGCTGATTTTGATCAGCAACGTAGTCGTGAAGAAATGGCAAATTATGGTCAAGGTTTAAATAGTCAAACACGAGGTGCATTAAGTCTGCAACATCAGTACATATTAAGCTCTAACTGGAAAACACAAGTTGATATTAATTATGCCTCTGATAATTATTATTTTAATGACTTTGGTAATAACCTTTATGATACAAGTAGAACGCATTTATCCAGAGAAGCAAGTATCCGTTATAATAATGCTGGATTAAACTTTTTAGCGAGAGCACAAAGTTATCAAAGCTTATTAACCGATAGTCATGTTTATAGTCGATTACCACAACTGCTTCTCAATTATCAGCAAGCTATTAACAATAAATATGTACCTTTAAATATTGGTTTCTCAAGTGAAGCGGTCAATTTTGCTAAAAATAATAGTTATCAAGCTTTTATAAATGAAGGTAAACGCTATTTTATCAGGCCCTTTGCTGAATTGGATTATCATAATAACTCTGGTTTTGTTAAACCTCGCTTTAGTATAGATTATCTGCAATATGACTTAGATAAAAGTGTCAGTAGTCAAACTCGATATCACCGCCAAGTACCGATATTTAGTATAGATAGTGGTTTAGTTTTTGAACGTAAAATAAACTTATTTAATCATAAAATGACTCAAACTCTTGAGCCTAGAATATATTATTTAAATGCTCCTTATAAAGATCAAAATGCTTTTCCCATTTTTGATACTGCTTTACATCACTTTAACTTTGCTCAATTATTCAGAGAAAATCGATTTTCAGGGATAGATCGCCTAGCTGATGCCAATCAGATGGCAACGGCAGTAACGTCACGCTTGTTAGATAAAAGTGGTACAGAGCGCTTAAGAGTGTCAATTGGACAGATTAACTACTTTAAAGATAGAAAAGTGAGTTTATCTGCCGTTGAGGATCAAGAAAATAACCTTAGTAGCTCTGCTTTGGCGGCTGAAATAGTGAGTCAGTCAACCACAAACTGGAATCAGACGCTGTCTTTTTTATATAATCCCCATACTCAAAAAACAGAGCAAGGATATTTCCGCTTTCAATATAAGCCAGATCCTCATCATATTGCCAATATAGTTTATATTTATAATCACTCTGCTTCCATACAAGAAAATATTGAACAATTAGATATTTCAACGTATTGGCAATTAAAACCTTATTGGCATGCCCTGGCAAGATGGAATTATTCACTGCAGGAATCTTTTACTCGTACTGCCTTGTTAGGTTTAGAATATGAAAGTTGTTGTTATGCACTTCGCTTAGTGGCAGGACAAGAAAAAAATTATATTAATGAAAATAAGGCTTATCGTTTTATGTTGCAAATGAACTTTAAAGGATTAAGTTCAGTGGGTAATATGAGTAAGCAAAATGTCGAGCAGCATATTGCCGGATTTGAGTCTACATTCTAATAGTTTCCATATACTAATGATGAGTGCTTGGGCGAGAACAATTAGCAACGATTAATAAAAGTATTCTCATAAATTAACAATAAGTCATTGTTTATACACAAATTGCAAAAAATAGTTTCATCTGCAAATCTAGTTATTCGAAATAGTATAAAACAAAATCAATCACTTAGCTCGATCTGTTTGTAACATATTGATTATTATAGATAAAAAATACAAAAAAACTTAACTGTACAAATTGTAATCAACTTGTATTAAAGTCTCTAACTAGCAAGCTTTCAGGTGTAATTAAGGGGCTTATCCACAAAGTTATCCACAAAAAATGTGGATAAATCTAGTGCTAATAAATGAAGCTATTTCGCTTAAATTGTTTTAATAATAGTAAATTTCCAACTATTTTCAGTATATAGTATAATTCGGTTACAAATTCATATTTATTCTTAATCTTGCCACAATAAATAGTGATATGCTTGTTAATAATCCATTTAAGTGTACATTAAGGCAGATAACTTAAGCTCCTATCTTTTTAAACAGGTGTACTATTAATAAGCAAATAAAAGCAGTAGCCTTAGTGTCAGGCGGACTTGATTCGATGTTGGCTGTAAAAGTCATACAAGATCAGGGGATCCATGTAGAAGGGATTAATTTTTTCACAGGTTTTTGTGTTGAAGGGCATACTCATGCCATTCGCAAAAAACATAAAGACAAACAAAAACGTAATAATGCCTTATGGGTTGCAGAGCAACTAGGGATTAAACTTCATATTATTGATGTGGTGGAAGAATACAAAGATGTATTGCTTAACCCTAGTCATGGTTATGGCAAAAATATGAATCCCTGTCTTGATTGTAAGAGTTTTATGGTCAAAAAAGCATTCCAATGGATGCAAAAACATGAATTTGATTTTATCATTACCGGTGAAGTTATTGGTCAACGGCCCATGTCCCAGCGCCGTGATACCATGCCGGTTATTTCTAAAGAGTCCGGCAGCGGCGATCGCTTGGTTAGACCCTTGTGTGCCAAAGTTTTACCTGAAACTTACCCAGAAAAAATGGGCTGGTTAAAACGTGAACAGATGTTTGACTTTACCGGCAGAAGTCGCAAACCGCAAATGGCATTGGCTGCAAAATACAACTTCACCGATTATGCGACTCCTGCGGGTGGTTGTTGTATGTTAACGGATGAGAGTTATTCAAAAAAGCTAACGGATCTTTGGGAATTTCGAGGCCATAGAGAATATGAATTAGACGATATTATTTTATTAAAAATTGGTCGTCATATACGGTTTAATGCTGACTTTAAATTAATTATTGGACGAGAAGAAGGTGAAAATAACTTTTTGATGGGATATAAAAGTATATTTTCTCGTATTTACAGTTCCAGTCATTCTGGACCGCTAACCATGATTGATGGTGAAATTAAATCGGAAGCTGATAAATTACAAGCACTTGCGATTATCGCCCGTTATACTCAAGGTAAAGATGCTGATCAAGTGACTTTGGTGATTGAATCACCAGCGGGTGAAAAGCAGCAATATAGCGTAAAACCAATATTAGAGGAAAACATTCTAGCATCATGGAAAATATAAAAACGGTACATGTCGATGCAAGGCGTTTGCTCTGCCCCATGCCTATTTTACGAGCTCAGGATGCCATTGATACTCTGGATGAAGGAGACTTCCTGATTCTTACCTGTAGTGATCCTGGCACCGAGCATGATCTCCCTAGTTGGAGTCGTATTCATGGCCATGAAGTTGAGAATATTGATAAACAAAATAATGAACTGGTTTTTACCATCCGCATAGGTAAAAAAGATAGATGATGAACGATATTTCAGAAACAAATTTAAAGCAGCGCTACAAAAGTATTCGCTTTGTCACTATTGTCGGCGCTCTGGTTAATATTATTTTGGCTGTACTGAAAATTATTATTGGTAAAATCGCTTTTTCTCATGCATTGCTGGTTGATGGTATTCATTCTTTATCCGACTTGTTAAGTGATGCACTTGTTTTGTATGCCTCTAAAAAAGCCAGTATTAAACCAGACAACGATCATCCCTATGGACACGCAAGAATTGAAACTTTTTTTACCGTTATTTTTGGTATTATTCTTATTTTGGTCGGTGTTGGTATTATTTATGATGCGATTGAACGATTGTATCAACATGAAGAAATTCAAGTTCCGTTAATGGAAGCTTTAGTAGTGGCATTTATCTCGGTGGTGTCAAAAGAAGTTTTATATCAATACACCCAGTTTTATGCTAAAAAATTACATTCATCTTTATTAAAAGCAAATGCTTGGCATCATCGTAGTGATGCTGTTTCATCTATTGTTGTACTAATTGGTGTTGCCGGTGGTATGTATGGCCTTCCTTATTTAGACAGTGTTGCTGCGGTCATTGTTGCCATGATGATTGTTAAAATTGGTTGGGACTTAATGTATGAAAGTGCCAATGAATTAGTTGATAAAGGAGTGGATAAGGAAGAACTTAAAGAAATTACTGAAAGCGTTGAAAAAATTCCTGATGTGGTACATATGCACTCTTTGCGTACTCGTCATATGGGGGGAAAAATTCTGGTAGATGTTCATGTTCAAGTTGAACAACATATTAGTGTCTCTGAAGGGCATAGGATTGCCGATGAGGTACACTATTTTTTACGCCAACACTTTGAAAAAATAACCGAAGTATTGGTACATATTGATCCTGAAGATGACGAAGCTTATTCCAGCTGTGCCAAACTGCCTTTACGCCATGAAATTCAGTCGGACCTATACAAACTATTTGAAAACAATATCATCAATATTAAAGAGTTGTTGCAAGAAGAGCAAAAGCTATTAACTTTTTTTATTGATGTTTTGCAAAATACCCCCCCAGGCTCTTTAGCATTACATTATAGTAATGGCAAAGTTAGTATGGAAATATTTTTCCCGTTAGCTTTGTTAATTGAAGAGGAAAAACTAGATGCTTTACAAACATGGTTATCAGTTAAAGTTTGTTCACATTTATCTTATTTGCAACTTATTCGTTTTGTTTTTGTAAAAGCGCCTTTAGCTGCTCAAAAGTTAAAGGTTTAGAATATAAATAACCTTGAATATGCATGTCACCCATTTGTTTTAAAACATCTAATTGTGCTTGAGTTTCCACCCCTTCTGCTACAATATCCAGTTCCATACTGTTTGCTAAGCCGACAGTAAATTGTACAATATTTTTGCTATCTTCATCAATGTCAGCGAGTTGTACAAAACTTTGATCCACCTTAATCTCATCGGGGTGGATTTTTTGAATATAGTGTAAACAAGAAAAACCCGTGCCAAAGTCATCAATAGAAACACTAAATCCAAGTTGACGAGCTTTTTTCAATATTGAAGATGCTTTCATCTCATTTGACATAATAGCAGACTCGGTTACTTCTATGCGGATCAGCTTTTCTGTCACCTGGTATTTTTTACAGCTAGTGATTAAATGAGAAATAAAGTTTTTGTCTAATATTTGGTGAGGTGAACAATTGATCGAAAACATTAATTCTTGATACCCTTCATTTTGCAAGGTTTTCATTTGGCTAATGGCTCGGTCAACCACCCACTCACCCAAGCGAATAATTTGTTTGGTTTCTTCTAATACCGGAATAAAATCGGCGGGTGATACAAAACCCAGTTCCTTATCAGTCCAGCGAATAAGCGCTTCAAGCCCAACAATTTTACTTTTATCCAATACAAACTGTGGCTGAAAAACCAAGCTCAAACCTTCGCCATTTTTTGCTAAGGATTGGCGAATAGCGTTATCGATCGCTAAAAATTGTTGCACACTTTCATTCATTTTAGCTTCATACAGCTGACACATATTATCGGCCTGTAATTTGGCCTTATACATGGCAGTATCGGCACAACGTAATAAACCATCCACACTTTTACTATCACTTGGAAACAAAGCAATTCCTATACTAACATTGAGATAACAAATTGAACTGGAAATTTCAAACGGATGATTTAAACAGTTGATGATTTTTTGCCCGATAATTTTAGCCTGCATGCCATCAGCTCCCGGCAAGGCAACCACAAACTCATCTCCACCCCAGCGTGCTAAAGTTTGTCCATGCTCAATAACGGATAAAAAACGGTTGGCAACCTCCTTCAAAACCGTATCACCGACTGGATGTCCCAAGCTATCATTGATATGCTTGAATTTATCTAAGTCAATGAATAATAAGGCAAGTTGGCCATCACTATATTCTATTTGCTCTATCGAGCCTTTGAGATGTTCTTGCAGTAGATGTCGATTGGGCAGATTGGTTAAAACATCATAATTTGCATAATGAAGTAAACGTTCTTCATTCTCTTTTTTCTCGCTAATATCATCAAATAAACCAATATAATGGGTTATTTCACCATCTTTATCTTTTAAAACATAGATATTAAGCCATTCGGGGTAAACTTCCCCCTTTGCATTACGATTCCAAATCTCACCATTCCAACAACCAAACTCTTGTAGTGAGTGTTGCATTGCTTGATAAAAATACTTGTCATGTTTTCCTGAAGCCAGTAATGAAGTTTTTTTTCCCAGTACATCTTTTTCTTTGTATTTGGTAATATCCGTAAAAGCGTGATTAACGCGGATAATATCTTGATCCTTATTAGTAATAATAATGCCTTGACTGCTTTCAGCAAAAACTCGTTCTGATAAAACCAACTGAGCATTTTTTTGCTGTAAGGAGTGAACCAATTCGGTTAGGGAACGAGAAAAAATGCCTATTTCACTTTGTCCTGACAACTGGGGAATTTCAATATTTTCTTGAGAATGCGTTAGTTTTTCGGCAATTTTACTAATCTTTTCTAATGGATGTAATTCTTTAGTAATCAATAACCAGATTAAAAACCCCAAAAGAATGGCGGATATTAAGCCCCAGCTTAAAATGGTGTATTGAACGCTATTGGCTGACTGGAAAGCGTTGTGCTCTGATACTCTTGCAACTACTATCCAGTCCATATTTAAAGCAGTATTAAATGAAATATTTGAAACAGCTGTCGATAAATAGTTTTTCCCATCAGGCCAGCTTTCAATACTCACTTTTTTACTTTGCTTATCTTTAGCGTGTACTTGTTTCCATAAGCCTAAGTGGCTCAAATCAACTTGTAAAGAAGGTAAAGATGGAGTCCCCATTAACACCTGGCCTTTATTATTTAAGACCAGCAAATCCACTTCACCATAAGATAAGTTGCCTAAAATATGCATCCTTACCTCATAGACCCAATCAATACTCAAGTGACCACAAATCACTCCTAATAAATTACCTTGTTTATCAAATATCGGCGCTGAAACATCGACCAAACGCAAAGGTAAATCATCCCATTTTGGTTTTGGCATTAATTTTTCTAATAAAAAAGCATTATGTACATCACCAAAATAAACATCTTTACTACCTTCAATAAACCATGCTCGTTTGCCAACATTTTTCCCCTCCAATAAACCATCGGTTCCAGTTAAAATATTGCCCTTATTATCGGTCATTCCCAGCCAAGCATAATAGGGGTAAGCACTTTTCATATTTTCAAAAACAAGCCGCTTATCTGCTAATGACACATTAGGATCTTTGATCAATGACATACTGGTTAAAAATTGTATTTCACTGGCTCGGGTATTGATGTCTTGTCGCAGATTATGTGCCATGCTAAAAGCCGCGCCACTTAATAAGTCACTACGATCTTTAATAATTTGTTGTTTGGAATATTGACTGACCAATTGACTTAGTCCCAAAGTGACTAAAAGCGTCAAGCTGCAGATAAAAAAGATTAATCGAAATTTTAGACTTTTATGAAAAAACATCTTTTCCCCTCATTCATGCCATTTTGCTCTGATGATCGAGCAAATTAACTGATTCTTCTTGACAATAGATAGTTGCTATCATTTTCATGACTGTTATTCGTTCTTCACTATTATGTAGATTATCAACCCGTTGCAATAAAATTGCTAGGTTTTGTTGTGGTATTTTTTGTTTTAAAAAAGCGGCTATTTCTTCTGCATATTGCCCCTTATATAAAATAGCCAGCTCAATGATAGCCTCATAATCTATTTGATTAAGCTGAAACAATATAGCAATTGCGGTAACGACAACTCGAGGCGATTCATCTTTAATACATAGATTTACAGCAGAAATAATCTGCTGTTGTGACTGATTCGATAATTTGGGAGTTAAGACTTGCAAACCTGCTATAGCATCACAACGTATTTGCACATTCTCATCGTCTAATTTCTGTAGTAAATAGGGTAAAACTGCCGGATCGTCTAAATAACTTAGCGAACGAAAACAATAACAACGAAGTTCTAATGCTGGATGGTCTAAAAAATCAATTAACTTATTGAGTAGTTTTTTTTTATTTTTGCTGAAAGGATTATTTAATACTAAACAAGATAAAGCCTTTGCCGCCTCTATTTTCATTTGCACATCATGGTCATCCAGACATAGCAGCAAACTATTAACAATCATTTCTTCATGCTGTTTTTGCTTGTTATTTGCTAAAGCTCTAGCACATAAATATCGAATGGCTTGTTCTTTTGTGAATGATTGCGTATTTAATAAGGATAAAATAATATTAATAGCAGCTGATGAGTCAAGCGGATGTTGTTCCTTAACGCTTTGCCAAGATGTGTTGGATAAAAACAGCAATGCTTGCAGAGAACTTGTTTGGATCAATTGTTCAGGATGCAGGCATAATTGAGATAGCGTCACTAAGACTTGCTGAATTTGTATAAAATTCTGACTTTGAACTAATAATTTGCTCAATGTCGCTATCGCTTCTTTTTTTACTCTCGCACTAACTGCTTTATGTAAAATCAGCTTATGTAATAAGAGAATGTTGTCATCATCGGCAAATAAAGCCAATAATTGGCAAGCATGACTTAGCAGTTGATCATCTCTTATCTCGAAACATCGATTGATTAAGCGTTTATTTAAAGCATTTAGCTGTGAATAAAATGGGGATATTTGAGAATACCTTAACAAAAAAAACATTACTTGTTGTTGGAATACAATATTATCCTCTTTTAACAATGCACATATTAGGTTTACATCAATCGAAATTACCCTGTTTTGCTCGGCCATTAATTTAACTAAGCCTTTTAATAAACAGCTAATGGTTGGCAATAAAATCGAGGTATTTTGACTTTCACAGATATTTTTTAATACGATTAATAGGTGCTGACTTGCTTTTCGTGTGACTAATACATCAATAATCTCATCACTAATATCCTTAGTTAAGGAGCGACTTAATAACATTAACAATGCATCTAAGGTCCTTTGATTAGCAGAAAAAGCGAATGCTCTGATTAATAGAATTTGTTGTTTATTTTTAGCATTGTTTAATAACTCGATTAAATAACAATCACTTTGTTGATTTGCAATTTTTGCCATTGCAATATAAATGCTTGCTTGCAACTCCATCGAGGCATCAGTTAATAACTGCTGTAAGATGGGGAAAAGCCTATTGCATTGCTGAGTAGCTAATAACAACATGATTTGTTTTTGTAATTCATTCCATGCAACGCCATCCCCTCGAGCCAAATAAAATTTATGCAGTGATTTATTGTTTAATAAAGCTAAAAGTTGATCATTTTCGTCTGGTTTTAGAGGGATAAATTTGCTTAATGTCTTGATCATCATTAATAAAAATTCATCTGTATCAGCTTGATGCAAATTTTGCTGCTGTAATTTAGCAACTAAAAGAGGGACCAGTGGACGATATTTTAGTTTGACTAAAGTATTCATCGCTTGGCGAGCAACCTTTATATTTTCATCGCTCAGGCAAATAAGCAATTCATCTGCAACACTACTTACATTTAGATAGCCTATTAGCTCCATGGCACAGCAACGCTCGTCCACATTAACTTGAGATAAAGCGTGAATAAAAAAAGCGTGAAGTGTTTGTGAACAGACGGGTAGCATTTTTTCTCAATATTGTCGTTTTAAATATGCAACAGTTCACCATAACAGAAATATTCAGCACATTTAAGTCCTAAAGTAACGATTTTGAGGATAAAATCAAACAGATACAGATAAATGAAAAAATTTGGTGTAAAATGCCTTATTTGTCAGGAAAGTAGCCCAATGAACTGTGTTTTATGCCAAAGTGATGATTTTGTAACGATATCCGAGCAAGATGCAAAATCTTCTGAGCGATTGATCATTTCTTTATGCAATAACTGCGGTTTAATTTTCCAAACCCCCATTCCAACAGAAGAAGAATTGAGTAACTATTACTCTCAAAATTATCGCGTTGATTATAAAAAAGTCTACACCCCAAAAGCAAAACATATTTATCGTGCTGCTCAAACAGCTTTGCAACGGATAGAATTTTTACATCAAGCGGGGATCAGACACGGCTCGCTGTGTGATATTGGTGCAGGTGGGGGCGAGTTCACCTATTTAGCAGGGAAATATGGTTTCAATTCTCAAGGTATAGAGCCGAATATAGGTTATTCTGAATACGCAAAAAAAGAATATCAATGCGAAGTTAATACCGGTGAAATCAACGATATTAACGGTAAGTTTGATGTTGTCACCATTTTCCATGTCTTAGAACATCTACCTTCACCACAAAAAGCATTTGAAAAACTGTATCAATTATTGCAACCGGAAGGGGTATTATTCGTTGAAGTTCCTTGGATAGAAACGAATGACGCATCACCAAATAACATCTACTTTAAAGCTCATGTTTTTTACTTTGCTAGTAGCTCATTAATCGCCTGTGCCAGCGAATATTTTGATGTGATAAAAGTTGATACTAGCTCCAACTTGAAAATTTTATTCAAAGCAAAAGCAACTCCAACCCAACGAGTGTTGCCAAGCCAATCATCAGTTGATACAATCAAAAAAAGAATTAGTGACAAAGGATGGTTTGAATATCTTTTTAGTGGTAAAGGCTTAATTAAACCAATACAAAAGATCAAAAATACGCTGATAGAGAGTAAAGTTAAGAATTTAAAGGGTAAAGAAATTATTGATAAATTGTTCTGCGTGTAGTTATTGCATTTGGTATCGCAGTTATTTTGCTAGATAGAAAGGAGCAACTGAATGAATGAAGCAAGTTTTACAAGTAAAGATTCTGCAAAGAGTCATGGCAAATGCATGATGAATCGTCGTGAATTTTTAGCGTATAGTGGTAGTACTGCCATTGCGGTAAGCACTATTTCTGTTAATCTATTTGCAGGAACAGCTCAGGCAGAAACACGTGAAGCAACTGTTCAAACCTACCCCCGAAAAAAAATAGCCAGTTTGAGCCAGCTAAAAGATCATCAGCCTGAATTTTTTAATTATCCAGACGATGGTGCTTATGCTAAAGGTTTAATTGTTAAAATGGGTGATGTTGAATCAGGAGGAGGTGTTGGTCCTGCGCAAGATATTGTGGCATTTAGTCATACTTGTACTCATCAAGGTGGTCCTTTACACAATGCTTACAAACATGAAGGAGATGAACGTGTATTGGGGCAATGTCCTTTTCATTTAACGACTTTTGATCTACGACGTCACGGCATTGTTGTTTCTGGACAGGCCTATCAAAGCCTTCCTCAAGTGTTACTTGAAGTAGATGGAGATGATATTTATGCCGTTGGTATCATGGGGTTACTGTTTGGTCGTCAACAAAATATAAGCGCATAGGAGAAATTTATGAGTAAAAAACTTTATCAATCTGAAGATTATGCGCCGTTACCACCTATAAATGCTGCCATTATTACCACTGGCTGTGATTATTGTGCAGTGGGTTGTGGTTATAAAGTTTACCGTTGGCCAACTCAGTTCCCCGATGGTGGCCCCAAAGCCGATGAAAATGCATTAGGTATTACTTTCCCTTCGCACTCTTTACAAGAATGGGTAGCTCCAACCCAACATAGCGTGGTTTCTTATCAAGGGAAAGAACATAAAATAGTTATCCTTCCTGACAAACAAACTAATGTTGTGAATAAAACAGGTGACTCTTCTATTCGCGGTGGTTTAATTGCAGAAAAATGTTACAACCCCGAAAAAAGAACAAAAGATCGCCTGCAAACACCTTTAGTGAGAATAAATGGGACTTTAACCCCCGTTTCATGGGATTTTGCCCTTGATGTTGCCGCCCAAGTGGGTAAGCACGTTTTATATAAGCACGGTAAAAATGCATATGCGATAAAATCTTATTCTTATCAATATATTGAAAACACTTATGCTATTACTAAATTTGCATTTCGTAAAATTCAAACGCCTAACTTCTCATTTCATAACACCCCTGTTTTAGTTAGCTCTACACCAGGAATGGATGATGCGGGTTTTGATAATTTTGCCCCAAGTTATGACGACTGGGCGAGTGCGGATACATTGATGATCTGTGGTTGTGATCCTTATGAAACAAAAACCATTATCTTTACTCAATTTATTATGCCAGGCATTGCTAAAGGTATGAAAGTTATTGCCATCAACCCTCGCGAAACTGCAGGTATTGCGTATATTAAAAAGCGTGGTGGTTTACACTTAGATATTCTTCCGGGTACCGATAATCTTGTGCTTGGTGCAATTGCTCGTATTATTTTAAAAAATGGCTGGGAAGATGCTGATTGGATAAAAAACTGGGTTAATGACCATACGAGCGAAGATAGTAACACTCAAGGACAGTTTACTGCCAAAAACTTTGCTGAATACAAAAAGTGGAATCTGCAGCAAGCTGAATTTGAAGCAAGTTCCGCCGCTATAAAGGCCGGAATTGATGTTCAAAAACTTATCACTGCCGCAGAATGGTTAGCAAAACCCGTCGATGGTAAACGCCCTAAAACATCGATTGGTTTTGAACGAGGTTTGTCATGGTCAAACAATACTGCAAATACCAGTGCTATCGCTAGCTTAGCAACAATTTGTGGAGCAGGTGGACGTCCTGGTCAGGTAGTGGGACGATTTGGTGGGCATCAGCTCGGTCAAATGATGGGAGGAAACTACCCTCTTTTAGACTCCCCAATTAAAGACGCCAACGGCAAACCACAAGTGCTTGATGTTGATAAATGGTTGCTTGAAGGTAATACTCGTTTCGCTTATGTGATTGGCACAACTTGGGTTCAGTCTACAGCAGGTAGTAATGCTTTAGCAGAAAAATTAGAAGCACTTGTTAGCAAAAATGCTCATCAAGTACACTCTGATAACAAAGAAGAAGTGATTGCCACTCTGATCAAACGTGTTGACTCAGGTGGTATGGTAGTTGTTAATCAGGATATTTATTTACGCGATCCTGTTGGTGCAAAATTTGCGGATATTATTTTCCCCGCTGCAACATGGGGTGAAGAAGACTTTGTTCGAGCCAATGGTGAACGTCGTTTACGCCTTTATCAAGCATTTTATGATGCTCCAGGCGAAGCAAAGCCAGATTGGAAAATTATCGCTGAACTTGCTGAAAAAATGAGCTTTGATGGTTTTGAATGGAAAAATTCCAATGATGTTGCTGAAGAAGCAGCTGCTCATAGCACAAAAAGTAATACCAGCTTTAATATGCTAAAAGTAGCGGCTCATGTTGAAGGCAAAACCTTACACCAAAAACTAAAAGAACTTGGAACTAATGGCATACAAGCACCCGTGATGTACAACTACAAAACGGCTATGTTACATGGTACTAAACGTCTTCATGATACCACGGTCGCTAGTGAACACTTAGCAGAAATAGGCATGGAAAATGAAAGCTCTACTAATGAAAATTATTATGGCCAACATATGAGCCAGTTTAATACTGCTACGGGCAAAGTTAATATGCAAACTCACCCATGGGCATTATTTTCGGATGTATGGGAGTGGTTATCCCCTAAAAAGGATGAACTATGGTTAAGCAATGGTCGTATTAATGAAGTGTGGCAGTCGGGTTTTGATGATGTAGAACGTAGAGACTATATCGCCCAACGCTGGCCGGGTAACTGGGTTGAAATTAATCCAGTTGATGCTAAAAAACGTGGCATTGAGTCAGGTGATACCGTTAGTATTTCCAGTGACCGTGTTGCTAGTTTAGATAATAAAATGGCCAAAAAACAAGTCAAAGGTTTGCAGTTTTCAGATTTGTTGAAAAAAGGCCATATTAAACTGAGCAGCGCTTCCATTTCGGCTACTGCGATAGTGACGCCAGCTACCAAGCAAGGGGTGATTTATGCGAACTTCCACGATATGAAACAGGCAGTAAATGCTTTAACCTCAAGTATTCCTGATAATATCAGTGGTAACTACAACTATAAAATGGGGGTAGCTAAGATTAAAAAAGTGGGTAAATCTGAGTTTAAGGATGATTTGCGTACTATGTCTTTTGCTCCTAGAAATATTAGCTAAAATACTGCTAACATTCCCACGGTCCTCCGTGGGAATATTTAACCCCGCTGCACCTCAAACGAAATCGGCTGTTGCTTGTAAATCAGATGGCCGGATAAGACCGGTATCATTATCGGTGACGGTACCATTACAAGTTTCAGAACCATTCAAGTTTCAGAACCATTGCAAATTCCATCACTGGCGGTGCCATCTAAAGTACCTGTTTTTAAACCCTAGCACCACTTTGCAGGCTCCAGTATTTCTTACCATCAAAGGGGGCAGCGCAAATTGATTTTCTTTAATTTTTTTGTTTTAGTAGATTCTACGACTTCGCTATCGCTACGAGCAGAATAACGGGCTGCGTAACCCGTCATTTTTCCGTCGGGTTTGACACTTGTTCTGTACCCTGAAATATTGTACATTACAGCTATGTATAATATACTCATAAAAAAGAAGGTTGTTAAAAATACAAGAAAGCTTCCTCTATGGGTGCAAAAAAAGATGGCTCTCTTGGCTTTGGACTTAAAGGATACTGGTCCAGAACAACCAAATTGGCAAAACTATAGCAAATTAAGTCCCACAGAATATCATTGTCATCTTGGCACATCATGGGTAGCATGTTGGAAGCATGACAACGATACAATTAGCATTGAGGTGTATTATGTTGGCAGTCGTGAAAAAGCCCCATACTGAAAACTCACTTTTTGAAGTTAAAGGTGAAATACCAAAGAAAGTTCTTAAATATTTACAAGATAATTTTGGTAGTGATATTAGTATTGTGGATGATGATGAGATGGTAGATATTTTTTCCTCAGACTGGTTTGAAGGTATTAATGATTCTATAACTGCCGGTGAAACTGTAAAAATATATAGAGAAAATCTTCATTTAACTCAGGAGCAATTAGGTAAAAAACTAGGTAATTTTACAAGACAAAATGTTTCTGATATTGAACGTGGTAGGCGTAGTATTAGCAAAGAAGTTGCAAAAAAATTAAGTGCCTTGTTTAATGTTAGTGTTGAAAGGTTTATATAGAAACAAAAACCAAGGCCCATCCCGATTTCATTTTTAGCTGCGAGTATTCAGCTGCGGGCAACATTCCCACGGTCCTCCGTGGGAATGCATACTTAGCTAGATACTTTGCAGGTACTTTGCAGGAGAGGCCTTATTCACTATTTTCAGCATAGCGATCTTTGATTTGCAAAATTTCTGGTAATACCTTAAAAAATACTTCAACCAATTTTGGATCAAAATGCTTTGCTGATTGCTCCTTAATTAAAGCAGTTGCTTCTGCTACTGGCCAAGCATTTTTATACGGTCTTACCGTAGTTAACGCATCAAAAACGTCCGCTAGAGCAACAATTCGCCCAACTAACGGAATATTCTCAGCCACTAAACCATTAGGATAACCACTTCCATCCCATTTTTCATGATGGGTTAAGGCTACGGTTGCAGCCATATTTAATAAATCACTCTCATCTTCCCCAATAATTTCACAACCAATTTTGGGATGTTTTTTCATAGTCATCCATTCTTCTTCATTCAACTTGCTGGGTTTTAATAAGATTTGATCTGGAACACCAATTTTCCCGATATCATGCATCGGTGAGGCATGTAACAATAAATGCGCTTCCGCTTCATTTAAGCCAATCGCTTTAGCCAAAACCGCAGCATAGTGACTCATGCGAACTACATGCATTCCCGTTTCATTATCTTTAAATTCTGCAGCACGTCCTAAGCGCTTAATAATTTCAAAGCGACTACGCTCTAATTCCATCGTTCTTTGTTGAACCAGTTTTTCTAAGGCATGATTTTGATCTGCTAATGCTAGTTGAGTTTGCACTCTAGCCAATACAATTTCAGCGACAACGGGTTTAACAATATAATCCACCGCACCGAGCTGAAACCCAGCTGTTTCATTAGTCACTTCATTTAAGGCAGAAACAAAAATAACGGGAATAGATTTGGTTTTTACATCCTGTTTTAATTGTTTACAAACAGCATAACCATCAAGCTTTGGCATCATCACATCAAGTAAAATTAAATCAATTTTTTGATATTCTGAGCAAGCAACTTCTAATGCTCTTTCTCCACTGGTTGTTGCTTTAATAATATAATAAGGCGAAAGAATGCCACTTAAAACATCTAAGTTGTCCGTCGCATCATCAACAATTAAAATAGTTTTTGTTCCTTTGTCCATTTTATTCCACTGCATCAATATCTAAATATTTTATTGATTTTCAAAAATACGATAAGCTTTCTCAAACTCATATTTATTGACTAGCTGTTTTATTTTTAGCATTTTGGATGATAACTTCTCATCTACTGGAAAACTTAATAACTTATCAAGTAATGTATTAGCTCTTAGATCATTACTAGCAAGGTACTCTTTTAATTCGGATAATAACAAAGTTAAATCTGTTTTACCTACTTTTTCTTCCTCAAACAATAATTCTTCGGTTATTTGCTGATTAATGAGGTTGTCCTCAACCAAAAAAGTGTGAGCACCTTTTAAGGATTTAATGCTTTCATGGCTTTGCCCTACATCATTTTCAAGTGTCAAAGCCCCTGTAAGGTTTTGAGCCACTGGCTGGAATAAAGCGTTAAAATAAAAGTTACTACCTTGGCCTAACTCACTCTCAACACCAATTTCTCCTCCCATTAATTCAACCAACTGCTTACAAATATTTAACCCTAGTCCTGTGCCGCCATATTGACGAGTGGTGGAGCTATCGGCTTGTGAAAAAGGTTGGAAAAGTTTTTCCTGTTGCTTATCATTTAAACCAATCCCTGAATCTATTACCTCAAAACGAAGGTTGATATTTTTATTGCTACTTTGTAATTCTTTGATATGAAGTTTAATTTTACCTTTTTCAGTAAATTTAACGGCATTATTAACCAGATTAATAAGGACTTGTCCTAATCGGAGCGGATCGCCATAAAGTTCAGTAGTTACCTCAGGGTCAACCACAATCTCCAGTTGCAACTCCTTTTCTTCAACCTGGTAATACACGATACTTTTAAGCTGTTCTATCACTGTTTTTAAACTAAAATTGACATAATCTAGTTCTAACTTCCCCGCTTCAATTTTAGAGAAATCGAGAATTTCATTCATCATTGCTAATAGATTATTTGCTGCACTATGAACCTTTGAAATATTGTCCCGTTGTTTATCGTTGAGTTCTGTTTTTAAGGTCA
>CAYMMQ010000006.1:4146-17451 GCA_964391585.1 uncultured Ectothiorhodospiraceae bacterium | reverse complement strand
TGAACCTTTGAAATATTGTCCCGTTGTTTATCGTTGAGTTCTGTTTTTAAGGTCAAATGGCTCAACCCGATAATCGCATTCATCGGGGTGCGAATTTCATGAGATAT
The DNA here is from genome assembly GCA_964391585.1 of uncultured Ectothiorhodospiraceae bacterium. Lineage (GTDB taxonomy): Bacteria > Pseudomonadota > Gammaproteobacteria > GRL18 > GRL18 > JADGAU01. The sequence goes on along the minus strand of CAYMMQ010000006.1, from coordinate 17,344 downwards.
ATTTGCTAAAAAATCCCCTTTTGCTTTATTGGCTTTTTTAGCAATTTTAGTTGCTTTAGCCAGTTTTAACTCTGCTTTTTTTGCCTGAGTAATATTTTGACTAACCCCATAAATCATATCGCATTTATTATTTTTACCCTTAACCAGATATCCTAGGGAGCGGATCCAAATCTCTTTACCATCTATGGGGCGCTTATAAGGGTAGGTAAAATCTAATTGCTCTCTAATACCACTTTTTACATCTTCAACCATTTGAAAAAGGCTAGGTGGTACGTCAGGGTTTACAGCTTCAATATTAACCGCCCAATCTTCCATTACTCGATAACGCTTCTTGGAGCGTTTTGGATCGCCTAATAATTTGATTTTGCGTTTTGAAGAGATATATTCATTGGAATTATCCAGTGGCATTTGCCAGTATGCAGACTCAGTTAAATCCATCGCCATTTCGGCTAACTGATTTTTTTTATCCAATTTATCTTTGATTTTTTTAAGTTTAGTTATGTCTGTACGAATAGAAATATATTGAACAGGCATGCCATGTTCCCCAATCACTGGAGCAATAGTTGACTTAACCCAATACTTTTTTTTATCTTTAGCAACATTACAAATAACACCTTGCCAAATTTTATTATTAGAAATGGTATCCCATAATTCTTTATAAAAAGCATCATTATGTTGGTTTGATTTTAAGATCCTGTGGTTTTTACCGATGAGTTCATCTAATTCATAACCGCTGGTTCGGCAAAAGTTTTCATTGGCATAGGTGATAATACCTTTCTCATCGGTAAAACTGACAATAGCATGTTGATTTAAGGTGAACTTAATAGCGTTAAATGTATCTAAATTTATTTGTTGCTGTAGCTGTTGCTGTTTAAGTTGCTGAATGGTTTGCTGTATTTGGCTAACACGTTCATCGCCTTCATCAACATTCATTGATAATAACAGGTGCTGAACTTGATTTTCTAAGTTAGATAAACTTGTTTGAATATTATCTGCTTTCCTTTCAGTTTTCATAAATTTTGTTGCCAAAGTTTTAATTCGTTGCTTTTAATCTAAGGTAATTGAAATCATTTCTGGCTTGTCTACAAACTGAGTCCAGTGCCATAAAATACTTTGTTGTGTTTGCGGGTGAATTAGCGAGGGAGCAATATCACAAAGTGGCTTTAAAACAAAAGCAAACTTCAAAATTTCATCCCGGGGAATATTGTAGCCAGCTTTTATTAAATTTTGATGACCATACAATAAGACATCAATGTCTAAGGTTCGATCAGAAAATTTTTTTGCACTATGAACTCGCCCTTGTTGAATTTCCAATGCTTTAAAGTTATCAATGATTTCATCAATAGTCAGAGTACTTTCAAAACCAGCGACAAGATTATAAAAATTATTACCTTCAAAACCTTCAGCTTTGGTTTCATAAATAGAAGATAACACTAACATGTCAACATTCTCTTGCAACCAAGTAATCACAAAAGCGATATTTTCAGCTCGATTGATATTACTACCAATGCTAATATAAACGTATTGAGGATTATTCATTTTCGTTGATTTTAAGGTTTGCAATTTTTGTGCGGCGAATAATAATACCCGTACTCCGAGCATTTTTTATCGCCTGTGGCTTGTTGACTTTGATGGTCACACTTTGAGCATTAAAATCGTTTAGAATCATCTGGGCAATTTCTTCAGCCAATGGTTCAATTAACAAAAATGAATGTTCATCGCTAATTTTTTCAACCTTGTTAGCAACTTCTGCATAGTCAATGCTATGGCTCAATGCGTCATGGTTAATGGCATAAGAAAGATCGGATAAAATATCAATATCAAAAATTAAAGATTGTTTTTTTATTCGTTCCCAATCATACAAGCCAATAATTGTTTGAACCTCAAGGCCGTGAATATAAATAGTATCCATGATTTAAGCAAAACGTAAGGAGAAATCGATACTGCTAATATTTTTAGTCAAAGCTCCAACCGAAATAAAATCAATGCCAATTTGTTTCAGTTCACTTAAATAATCTTTGTTTACATTGCCAGATACTTCCAATTTTGCAGGATGTTTAACATTTTGATTGATCAATACCGCTTGTTTAAGCATCTCTATCGACATATTATCTAATAATAAAATGTCGGCTCCAGCCGATAATGCTTGATTGACTTCATCCAGAGTTTCAACTTCCACTTCAACTTTTAAGCCATGAGAAATCGTTTTTTTTGCACAATCAATCGCTTGTTTAATCCCACCGGCAGCAATAATATGATTTTCTTTAATTAACAATCCATCATACAGCCCATGGCGATGATTTAAGCCTCCACCACAATGTACTGCATACTTTTGCGCCAGTCTTAAACCAGGAATAGTTTTTCGAGTGTCTAATAAGCGGATGGAAGAATCTGCTAATAAACTGACATATTGTGCTGTTGTTGTTGCGGTAGCAGAAAGAGTTTGTAAAAAATTGATCGCGGTTCGTTCTGCACTTAATAAGGCTCGAGCATTACCTGAAACTTCACAAACCTGCTGATCTTTAATCAGTTTTTTACCATCTTTTGCATACCAGGTAACTCTTGCAGCTGGATCGCATTGCAAAAAAGCCTGTTCAAACCACAAACAACCGGATAAAACGGCATCTTCTCTCACTACTAGTTTTGCTTGAGCCCTATTATCTTCGGGGATCAGAGAAGCACTAATGTCTCCATGACCAAGATCCTCAGCGATTGCTTGCGATACTTGTAGACTAATCAAGCCTAAGGGTAAGGAAGGTTTCAATTTATGGTCTCATTATTTGATGCATGAATTTGAACCAATTGTACCGAAAAATTTAACTCATGACCGGCCAAGGGATGGTTAAAGTCTAATAATACTTTATCTGCTTGAATTTCCTTAATGATCCCGGGGACTTGTTCATTGTTTTCGGTATCAAACTCAATCATCATTCCAACGGTTAAGCGGCTTTCCTGATCTTCAATAAATTCAAACTTGTCTTTGGCCATCCAATGATAATTATTTTCTTCAGGAAAACCAAAAGCTTCCCTAGGTGGTAATCGGACTTGTCGAGTTTCTCCCTCATGCATACCCAAGATCACATCTTCCAAAGCGGGGATCATGGTACCATCGCCTATGCTAAAGGTCATCGGTTGATCGAGTTCTGTACCATCTACCGGAGTCATATCGCCTAAATTTAAGCTAAAGTGAATACTAATTGTTGATTCTTTTTCTACGCAATTTGCCATTTTTATTTTTCGAGTCGAGTTAATAGTGATAAACTTGCTACATTGTAGGTGAGATGTCCAAATATGCAAGTTCTATCAATAAAAAATAACAGCTATTTTCTATTCAACTAAAATACGATTAACAATTATGAATAACAGCATGAACGAAGCTTATAACGGTGGCGAATATGATGAAGAACCACAATATGCAGAAAGGCCCAATAAAACCCAGCTCAAGCGAGAGATGGTAGAGTTACAAGAGCTGGGCGAACAGCTCAATATGGTATCAATTTCAGAATTAGAAAAAATCATTTCCGAAAAAGTTCTTTTGGATGCAGTGAAACAAGCTAAAAAAATTGATAGTCATAGTGCCGCCAAACGACAAAAAAAGTTTGTGGGTAAATTATTAAGTAAATTAGCCGAAGAACAACTAGGGCTTATTCAAGAGTTTATTAAGCAACGTTTTGAACAAAAAAATAATAGTAAGCAGCACTTTCATGAACTAGAAGCTTGGCGAGATAAAATTCTAACTAATGGTGATAATGCAATCAATCAATTAATTGAAAAATATCCGCAAATAGAAAGAAATTTCTTACGCCAATTATTTCGTAATGCGACCAAGGAACAACAACTACAACAAGCGCCCAAAAGTGCTAGACTTATTTTTAAATATTTAAAAGAGAGTATTCCCACACAGCACGGATAATTAATAAAAGGAAAAATATATGGCTCGCTTAATATACATTATTGCTATTTTATTATTAATTTGGCTTGCATTTCGTTACTTTCGTGCGGAATTAAATAAAAAAAAGCGTGTGTCTGAGCAACAAGAAAACTCCCAAGTTCAAAATGTAAAACCATGTGCATTATGTGGTACCCATATCCCAGAAAAAGAATTATTACACCAGCAAGGTTGTGTTTTTTGTTGTCAACAACACTTAGAGGAATATTTTAAAAAGAATTCTTAGTTTCTGTGACAATCTGTCGCATATCTTTTCTTGAAATATTTAACTATAATTGCCTTTTCACCTCCATACTTTAGATCTGGGAATAAAAATGAAGAAAGCTCAAGCAATTGTAAATTCAAATGTCACGGCGGAAGAAATTAAAAAAGCAAAATTTCCTCATGATTTATTTTTACTTAATTTAATTGGTAATCATATTCTTAATTTTGTTGCTACCCTTGGTATGGCAACCACGTGGGCATGGCCAATGTTAATTGTGCCTATTGTTTCTTTCACCATTTTTGGCCTGATTTTTTTTAAAGGTAAAAAAGATCGTGATAAAGATTCTGCGTTTGTAAAATCGCACGTGGATATGGCGATTAGACGGAGTAAATTTTTTCTTACCATGTTTGTCGCTTTATCACTGTTAGCCATGTTTGGTTTATATGGGCATTACGGTCTAGGTTGGATGAAAGAAGCGGTTTATGCTTTAATTGGTGGTGGTTGTATTTTACCTATTATGGTATCGACTTTGGTGTTAATCGTGGTTGAATCCGACTCATTGCATTTTGCCAATACGGGACAAATGGCCAATACCAAAACCAAAGATCCTATTGGTCAAAATGAGAGAGATGCGATGCCTGATGGAAATATTATTTCTGAAGAAGAAACGAATAAACAGCCTACGATGTAGTAAGTTATAACCAACGCCGAACTTTGTTTTTGTAGTCTAAATAAGACTGGCAAAAAATTCGCTCAAGTTCGGCTTCTTCTTTAAAGATTTGTTGCCGATTAATAATCAAAACAAAAATAGGTAATAGTAAAAAAGAGCTGATGCTTTTCAAATAAATGCCCCACGCTGAAAGGATTAATAATAAGCCCAAATACATCGGATTACGACTTAAACGATACATACCTTTCACCACTAACCTGGAACTATTATTTGGTTTCATTGGGTTAATTGTTGTTTTTGATAATAAAAACAACGTCACTGACCACAGATCAATCGATAAGCCTAAGCCAAATATGGGATAAAATAACCAGTCGAGTAACGGGTGAGAAAGTTCATATAAAGGCTGGTATTTAGCCAATAACCACATCAGCAAAGCAATAAAAATTGCATAAATGGGGGGTGGAATAATCAATGGTTTAATCATTTAATTTATATCTCTTTATAAATCATATCTTTTTATCAAAAACTGACTAAGGCTCAGGGCTCGTGTGCGGCGTAAATTATTTTTATTTGTCGCTCCTTTAATCATTCTGACTTCTTTAACAAATTTAATCACTCCACAAACTTTAATCACATCATTTAAAATGGCTAATTCATGTATATTTAGCTCTGAGTGTTGCTGATAGGCCGTAATAAAAGCGTTAAATCGTGAAAAATCATCAACTCCTGGCGGTTTCCCTCCAAAAGAAAACTCGTAAGCTCCATCGATTACATCTAGCACTCTTGGCCCATAAAAAGCATTTTGAAAATCAATGACGATAGCGGCATCATTTTCTATCACAAAGTTTCTTGGGGTAACATCACCGTGATTATGAATACAGGGAATCAGCTGATTTGACTTTATTTTTTTATATAAGTCAGCTAACTGCTGATAAACGAAATCTAAGCGTTCAAAATCATCTGTTAAGGCTACATCAAGCTTAACTTCAGCTTTAAAGCGGTAAAATTCTGGATACCATAGATTAAACACATCATCAAAAGAAAATGCTTGAGATAATTTAAAAGCTTGATTTAATTGAATTTGATGTAATTGTGATAAGGTTTGTGTCGCCTGACTTATGGGATATTGAGGATTGGGGTATTTAAAAATTCTCCCCTGTTCAAAATGATACAAAACCACAGGAAATTTATCTAATAAAACAACTTGTTTATTTTGTTGATTAGCTCGAATATGGGCTAATTTCAAGTCTGCATGCATTAATTTTTTTATAAATGCAGCTTCATACTCGGTATGCTCTAGTAATCTTCGTGACTTATAATTGCCCGAAACTTTATAAACTTTTAACACATAATCTTGACTTTCATCTCTGAAAAAATATAAAGCATTTTCGGTGGCAACTTTTAACTTACTTAAGTTAAAGCAGTTAACCCCATATTCATCTAATAATAGATTTTTAACCGCTGCTAACTCATCGGCTTTTTCATCTATTAGTGAGGCTTTTAGTGGGGCTTTTTTTTTTCTTTTGGGTTCTTTGCTGCAGCTGTGGCAGAGTCGGTATCTACTTGCCAAGGATCAGGGAGCTCATCATCAGAAACTTCTTCACCATTTGTATTAGCTGCAAAAAACAGTTTTGCAGAAAACTTTTTCAAGAAGGCTTCTTTTTTACTAAAATCCCCTTTGCCGGGAAAATAAACATAAGCATCAATCAAGTGATGAAAAAAAGTGATATGAGGAAACTCAGCTTGGTAACCGTATTCATCGTTGAGTTTTTCCTCGTCAAGATGGTAAATATCACAAGAATTTGAGTGAGAAACATTTACAAACTCCCAGCTTTCGGGAACGGTGATATTTTTATCGTGCATTTCAATTAATATATCCACATCAGAGCCTAGCTTTGCCCATCCAGAATGCACAAAAGGACTTTTATACAAACCCATTTCCTTACGCACAACTGAACCCATTAAATATATTTTTGCAACACCAGGGACTTTTGCAATAGTGTTGCGAATTTGTGCAAAGATTTTTTCCCGAGTTTTTTCTTGTAAAATAGTGTCAAATTTAATTTTAGTTGGTTTAACAAAAAATAACTCATGCTCTTTTTGAAAACTGTTCCAAGCCTGCATCGATGAGTTAAAATACTTGTCATCATTGGTTGCCGTAGCTAACTTAAAGGGGAAAATAATACTCTGCTCTTGTTGATCAAAATTCCAGTTTTGATAGTTCAAATCTACATCAGGCAATTTATCCTTATTAGTTAAGCATTGGCTATAATAACAAAACAAATCAAGAGCTTGGCACTTGATATGATTTAAAGCATCCTTATCATTATTATTTGACTGTAATAAAAAAGCAACTAAGGGCAACACATTCGCCGTTGAACGCATTTTTTGTAAGCTAAACAGAGTATCATTAGCCATACTACTAACCACGATGGTGGTATCTGCCTTTTTAAAAATATATTTATTATCTTCGATTTCTCGCGTCATACCAATTTTTTCACAAATGGTACGAATTTTTGAAATATGATAGTTAGCGGCAAATACGTAAGCGGTATTGGTATTTTCATCTTCCTTATTAACCACAAAATCCATATCATTATCTGCAAATAATTGTAGAATGTCTTTTCTGCTTGAGGCGTAAGGGGCAGTGAGATCCATGTTCTTAATGCAATGATAAAAAACATTAAAATCAGCTTGGCTTAATAAAAATTTATAATTGCGCAAATGTACATGATATCCATCAGTACACTCTTCAATCGAAATTCGTTGTGGATGGTATTTTACAGGATGATTTAAGCGACTCTCGGTCCAAATTCGGGTATCTTCTTGATTTGAGTTAGGTAGTTTGCCATCTTGATAATTTTTTTGATGAATAATTGCTAACAATTCTTTTGATTGTATGGAAAAGGTACGGCAAATTTCTTCAAATTCTGCTCGACTAAGCTCAATTCTTAAATCTCGGTAGTGAATATGGATATTTTCTTCCATATCAAGGAATAGATTACGAAAAGGAGCTAATTCTAAATCCTCTCCTCGATATAACATTTTAGTAATAACACCCATTGAAATTCCTTACTTTAGCTAATCTGATAAAACAGTTTAGTGGATATTTATCTATAAAATCAATAACAATTTCAAACTGCTTTTCACTCTGCTATTTATTGACAGCAATTAAAAGTTAAAACAGGCTTTTCTTAAAAATATTTGCTAAAATAGCAACATCATTTTATGATCATCAACTTTATTAATTTTGATGATCAAGTTAACTCATAAACTTTATCATGAGTTAAAGAATAACTATTAAGCTCATAATTATACTAATTTTTATGAGGATTAAAGACGTTTTAAGGAGCAAGTTGTGAACAATATTCCACACGAATTAAAATATACCGAATCACATGAGTGGCTGAGAAAAGAAGATGATGGCTCTTATACCATTGGAATTACTGATCATGCGCAGAGTTTGTTAGGTGATATGGTTTATGTTGAGTTACCAGAAGAAGGAAACGAATACGAAGCTGGTCAAGAATGCGCAGTTGTTGAATCTGTTAAAGCTGCATCTGATGTTTATTGCCCTATTGAAGGCGAAATCCTTGCGATCAATGAAAATTTAGAAGATGCTCCTGAAATTGTTAATAATGATCCTTATTATGACGGCTGGTTATTTCGCGTCAAACCATTAGCTGATGAAGTTGACGAAGATGAGCTTTTATCAGCTGAAGCTTATGAAGAAATAATATCAGAAGAAATCTAGCTGATTATTTATGAAACCTGGTAAAACTGGGATCGCGCGAATTATTGATGCTACAACTTATTCTTATCAAGGTTTGTTAGCTGCATTTAAATACGAAGCGGCTTTTAGACAAGAGTTAATCCTTTTTTTAATTGCCGCTCCATTAGCATTTTTTTTTGCAAAAAATGCTATTGAGCTGATTTTGCTCATTGCCAGTGTGGTTTTAGTATTAATTGTTGAGTTACTCAATTCTGCCATTGAAAGTGTTGTGGATAGGATTAGTTCTGAAAAGCACGAATTATCTGGTCGAGCTAAAGATATTGGCTCGGCTGCAGTATTTATCTCATTAGTATTAATGGGATTTATCTGGTTGTTTATATTGTTCTTTTAATGGCTAATATTTAGTGGATCCTTTGCTCCCCACCTAAATATACTTTTTTATATACCTGTAAGGAAAAAAAATATGAAAGCTCTCATTTGTGGCTCTTATGCCTTTGACCATATTATGGTTTTTCATGATCAATTTAAAAATCATATTCTCCCCGATAAAATTCATATTTTAAATGTGTCTTTCCTTGTTCCCGAAATGCGTCGTGAATTTGGTGGTTGTGCAGGAAATATAGCTTATAACCTAAATTTACTTGCTGGAAATGAAGATATATCGGCAGTTCCTATGGCGACAGTTGGTAGCGATTTTCAACCTTATGCCACGTGGATGGATAAAAACCAAATCAGTCGTGAACATGTCGCCGTGCTAAATGAACAATATACTGGACAGGCATTTATTACTACCGATAATGATGCCAATCAAATTACCGCTTTTCATCCTGGAGCCATGTCCTTTTCTCACTATAATACTGTTGCCGATGTTGATGGTATTAATATTGGTATTGTTTCACCCGATGGAAAACAAGGAATGTTGGAACACGCCCAACAATTTTGTGATGCCAATATCCCTTTTATTTTCGATCCCGGCCAAGGTCTGCCGATGTTTGAAGGTGATGAGTTAAAACAATTGATCAAACAATGTACTTGGTTAACGGTAAACGATTATGAAATGCAGATGCTATTAGACAAAACAGGGATGACAGCTGCACAAATTGTTGCTGACGTGAAGGCATTAATCGTCACCCTTGGCGCTAAAGGCGTTGAAATTGCTACGACAGAAAATACCCTTATTGTTCCTGCTGCAAAGGTGAATGATGTAAAAGATCCCACAGGTTGTGGCGATGCTTTTCGTGCCGGCTTATTGTATGGTTTGATGAAAAAACTAGACTGGGAAACAACGGCAAAAGTTGCCAATTTAATGGGAGCTATCAAAGTTGAAAATGAGGGAACGCAAAATCATCATTTTAGCCGCGAAGAATTTAACCAGCGCCTGCAAGAATCTTATAATATTAGTTTAGAAAATAATTAATCCAGCTTTAGCCATGCTTACTTATCCCAATATTGATCCCATTGCCTTAGATCTTGGTTTTATCAAAATCCATTGGTATGGGATTACTTATTTATTAGCATTTACGGGCAGTTGGTTATTATTACAATACCGCAGCAAAAAATATCCAAATACGCTAAATAGCAAACAAATTGAAGATGTGATCTTTTATGGTGCATTAGGGGTTATTCTGGGCGGTCGCATTGGTTATACCCTTTTTTATAACCTAGATGCATTCCTTCAACAACCACTGATTTTATTTCAAATTTGGAATGGGGGCATGTCATTTCATGGTGGCTTGTTAGGTGTTTTAATCAGTATGTGGCTGTTTGGCAAAAAGGAAAAAATGTCTTTTTTTCAAATTACCGATCAAATTGCCTTAGTTGTTCCGTTTGGCCTAGCTTGTGGCCGGATCGGCAACTTTATCAATGCTGAGTTATGGGGTAGGCCAAGCGATTTACCGTGGGCAATGATATTCCCAACCGATCCACTTGCATTACCACGCCACCCTTCGATGTTATACGAGTTTTTATTAGAAGGGGTGATCCTTTTTTGTATATTATGGTTTTTTGCTCGCAAGCAACGCCCTCTAAGAGCCATTTCTGCACTTTTTTTAATTGCTTATGGACTGTTCCGATTTTTGGTTGAATTTGTCCGCCAACCCGATCAACACATGGGTAAAGATGGTTTTATTGCAGCCGATTGGCTCACCCAAGGCATGATATTGTCGGTGCCGATGATAATTGCTGGAGTTATTATTTTATATTTTGCCTATCAACACGACAATATGGCAAAGAACAATATGGCAAAGATTGAAGCTAACTAATTTATAGACTAACATTTTAAACTTATGACTAACTGGAACACACTATGGGAAAAAAACTAGCCATTATTGCTACAAAAGGAACACTTGATTGGGCATACCCTCCGCTAATCTTGTCATCTACGGCTGCAGCTTTAGGCTATGAGGTTGAAGTTTTTTGTACTTTCTATGGTTTAAAGTTATTAGAAAAAGAGCTAGATCTAAAAATTTCTCCCTTAGGTAATCCTGCTATGCCTATGCCCATGCCGGTACCGGTTATTATTCAGGCAATGCCATTTATGCAGTCCTTTATGACTTCGATGATGAAAAAGAAAATGGCAGATAAAAATATTGTCAGCGTACCTGAACTGCGGGACTTATGTATTGAAGCGGGAGTAAAATTTGTTGCCTGTCAAATGACAGTGGATTTATTTGATAAAACCAGCAATGATTTTATTGAAAACATTGAATATGCTGGAGCCGCAACTTTTTTTGAGTTTGCAGGTGATGCAGATATCACCCTTTATATCTAATCAGGATAAATCATGCAACCTTATTTAGACTTATTACAAGATGTGATGAAAAATGGTGTTGATAAAGAGGATCGTACCGGTGTTGGTACTCGTTCGGTTTTTGGCCGACAGCTTAGATATGATCTAGCAGATGGTTTTCCCTTATTAACCACAAAAAAATTACATATTAAAAGTATCTTGTATGAGCTTTTATGGTTCTTACGAGGCGATACCAATATCAAGTTTTTAAAGGATAATGGGGTAACTATTTGGGATGAATGGGCTACCAGTGAGGGTGAGCTTGGCCCAGTTTACGGTGCACAATGGCGAAACTGGCAAGGAAATAATGGTCAAAATTTTGATCAAGTGCAAGCGTTGATCGATTCACTAAAAAGCAAACCTGATAGCCGCCGTCATATTATCAATGGCTGGAATGTGGCTTTATTACCTGATGAGAGCAAAAAGCCGTGGGAAAATGCAGCAAATGGCTTAATGGCATTACCGCCTTGTCATGTGTTATACCAGTTTTATGTGGCAAATGGAAAGTTAAGTGCTTCTTTATATATTCGCTCCAATGATCTTTTTCTTGGGAATCCTTACAATACGGCAAGTTTGGCTTTTTTGACCGCCATGTTGGCCCAGCAGTGTGAGCTTGGCTTAGGTGAAATTATTATCAGCATTGGCGATGCTCATATTTATAAAAACCATTTAAATCAAGTAGAAGAAATCCTTAGTCGAACACCCAAGCAAAGGCCAACGCTTAAAATCAATAGAAAACCAGCATCTATTTTTGACTATCAATTTGAAGATTTTGAAATTGTAGACTATAAGCCGATGCCGGGTATAAAGGCACCGATTGCAGTTTAAATCATCAGCTTATTTATCTTTTAATTTCCAAACTCCATTCCAGTTTGGTTTAGCAGGCTTTTGAGCAAGGATACTGCAACGCTTAGCCATTACTAAGCCCGTACCTAGACCAAACTCATGAAAAACTTTCATGAAAAGTTTTTTAGCTGATATCCACTTAGCCTGGCAATATTTGTTATATGCCGCTGAGTATAGTTCAATTGAATTTATTTTATCCTCAAAACGAGGATCATTATTAACAAGAATCTCATACAGAGTAATTGGTGAGCGGAAGTTTTTTAATCTAACCCGATCTATAAATCGGTAGGAAAATCTTGGATCTGCGTTGATATAATCCACGATATTAGTAAAAAACTTATCTGAAATTAACACCCTAGCATCATAAAATTTTGACATACCTTCTATCCTAGCGGCCTCATGTACTCCCAAGCCAATAGGGTGGTAACGCTTGTCCAGATCATAGTACACTAACTCTATATCTGCTACAGTGATACCAAAGCCAAGATTAATGCAGGGCTTAGATGTGCCTACTTCTTCTGAGTCATTGTAATTGCGCATTCGACAGGTGAGGGTATAGATATTCTCCAAAATATACTTGGAATTATCTTCAGGAAAAATGGCCATTAACCCATCACCATAAATTTCCGTATGCGTATGATCATGACACAGATAAAGGGATTTAAACGTTGTTTTATGGACATCTAGAAGAAATTTATCGTAGCCCCATTCTTTATCTTCGCCTGAAGATTCAATATTCTGATATACTCCTTGCTCAAAATCTAACAGAATTTCTGTGGAATCTCGAAGATCACAAAACATAATAATACGCTTTGACTTTTCCATCTTAACTAAAGAATGGGACTCATTACTTGTGTTTGCTGTGTTAATTTTTTCTAGTTGTTCGTTGCTCATATAATAAATTCTTTCTTATTTTTCATGGCAATAAGGATAGAAAATTCAATGTTACTTTGCAAGATATAAATTCAGATAATATGAAAGGATGAGCTTGATTGGCCATTAAATAT
>CAYMMQ010000006.1:2554-4046 GCA_964391585.1 uncultured Ectothiorhodospiraceae bacterium | reverse complement strand
AGCTATCGAGAAAGGAAACTCATAAATGATGGATAAAATTGGAATATTTTTTGGCACTGATACAGGGACAACTCGTTTAATTGCAAAAAAAATTGCTCGTAAACTTGGCCCCAATAAGGCCAGTAAACCCTTGAATATTAATCGTACTGATATTAATGATTTTCTCAGTTATCATGCCTTAATTCTTGGGACACCGACCTATGGGGAAGGAATGTTGCCCGGAACTTCATTAGGGATGGATAGTGGGAGCTGGGAAGAGTTTTTACCGCAATTGATCGATAAGGATCTGAGTCATATGACCATTGCATTATTTGGTCTTGGGGATCAAGAAAGATACGCCCCATTTTTTGTTGATGCCATGTATGATCTGTACATCGCATTAAAAAACGGTGGCGCTAATATTATTGGCGACTGGAGTATCGAAGGTTATCATTTTGAAGCATCACGAGCCATTGTCAATGATCGGTTTGTCGGACTGGCAATCGATAATCACTTTCAAAGTATGTTAACTGACTCAAGGATCGAAACATGGCTAGAAAATATAACCGAACCACTAGTGTCCGCATGTAACATTCAAGCAAATTAAAGCTTTTCTAAAGCTTCATAATACTAATCAACTTTGAGTACAAACAATGCGAGCTATCATAATTTAATATATAATTAAATTCAAATGATAAGTGTAATTTATTTAGAGGTAAGTCATGATTAATTCAATGCAAAAAAAAGTATTATTGAAAATTACTCCATTTGTTTTTTTCCTACTGATTTTTTCAATTTGTCAAATAGCTTATGCCACCGCAACCACGCAATCAGGCGATAGCTTTCAAGTATTGGAAACTGTTAGCCACAAGACAATTTTTTTTAATCTGTCTGCCGGAGAAGGCGCTCAGCTTACTGCAACCTACCCCGAACTTTTGAGTGGGGAGTTGAATACAATACCAAGCTCTTACCTATTTGCTCCAGATGCCAGTTTAGATAATGCTAATAATACTGATGCTTTGTATGCTACCTTGCCTTTAACTGATGGCAATAGCGTGACACTTTATCCCAGCGTAAAAGATGAGTTGAGAGAGATTATTAACAATAGTGGAGTCATTGAGGATAAGGGTGAAATTTATATTAAGGTTGATGAGGTAGCCGGTGATGGCAGCATCGTAAATGCCAATAAACTTGAAGTCTATTTTGACTATTATTTGAGCGATGAGTATGAAAATACGGGAGATTTTCGCATTATTCCGGTAAATGATGTCAATGGCGATGGTATTTTGGATTGCAAGATATTGTATAGCGATGGCGATGAGCAATTCCTTTTTGTTGTCTATGAAGTCGATGGTAGTCGTAGCCTTATTTGTAAAGATAATGCACCTCAAAAAATTCTAGGAGAGACTTTTCAAGCTTTGGAAACGGTTAGTAATCGGTCCATTTTATTGAAGCTACCAACTAGCGAAAGTTTGAAATTAACCGCAGTATACCCTGAAATTTTGAGTGGTAA
>CAYMMQ010000006.1:0-2454 GCA_964391585.1 uncultured Ectothiorhodospiraceae bacterium | reverse complement strand
CAACTAGCGAAAGTTTGAAATTAACCGCAGTATACCCTGAAATTTTGAGTGGTAAATTGAATACACTGCCAACCATTTATAGTTTTTCGCCCGGTGCCAACCTTGATAATGCCACTAATACAGATGCTTTTTATGCCACCTTACCTTTGGCAGATGCCACTAGCTTAACAATCTATCCCACCTTAAAAGATGAACTGAGAGTAATTCTTAATAAGAACGGTATTACTGAAGATAACGGAGAAATTATTATTCAGGGTGACTCGGTTGCAGCTGATGGTAGCAAGGTAAAAGCGAATATACTTGAAGTCTATTTTGACTATTACCTAACAGATGAATATGAAAACACTGGGGATTTTCGTATTATTCCTATTAGTGATGCCAATAATGATGGCATCGCTGATTGCAAGGTTTTGTATAGCGATGGAGATGAGCAGATCCTCTTTGTTACCTATGAAGTAGAAAATAGTCGGAATAACATTTGTAAAGATACCGCTCCTCAAAAAAAATTAGGCACAACTTTTCAAGTATTAGAGACAGTGAGTAATAAGACAATTTTATTTAACCTGCCAACTGAAGAAAGTGTAAAATTATCGGCAATATACCCAGAGGTTTTAAATGGAAGTTTAAATACTTTGCCAACTACTTATCGATTTGCAGCAGATGCTAATTTGAATAACACCAATAATCCAGATGCTTTTTATGCAACCTTAGCTCTGGCTGATGAAAGCAGCTTAACTATCTATCCTAGCTTAAAAGAGGAGTTAAGTGTGATTCTCAACAATAATGGCATCGTTGAGGAAAAGGGAGAAGTTTATATTAAAGCCAATAAAGTCGCTGGCAATGGTGCTATTGTAGAAGCTAATGTGCTTGAAATCTATTTCGACTATTATCTGACAGATGAGTATGAAGATACAGGTGATTTGCGTATTATTCCGATAAGTGATGTTAATAATGATGGCATTGCCGATTGCAAAGTTTTGTATAGTGATGGCTCTGAGCAGCTCCTTTATGTTGTCTATGATGCTGAAAATACTCGCAATAACACGTGTATTGGAGCTGTACCCAACAAAAAACAGTAACTACAACTCACTCATTCATCTTTTACCCAATTTCTGCGATATTTTCGTACTCAATTGGTCATGTTTGTATAATTTTAGCAAGCGGTTTCGCTCTGTTTTTTGCCATCAATGGTGCCTCAAATAAAAAGGTGCCAAAACTTAACTACACCATTACAGTAGTTTGTTGCATTGGAATTCAAGTAATATGAGAGTTAGTAAAAAGAATTTAGATGATGCTGTCAAAAAGAATATTATTTCTGCCGAACAAGCCGAAAACTTACAGCATTATTTGAAAAGCTTGCCAAGTGTAGGACCAAGCTTTGATTTCACTCATATTCTTTATTACCTTGGTGGTTTTATAGCGATAGGCGCTATGACACTATTCATGGGTTTAGCTTGGGAGTCTTTTGCTGGTTGGGGCATATTCTTTATTTCTCTCGCTTATGCAGGAATAGGCTTAAAACTAAGTGAGACTTTTCAAAGTAAAGGCTATGCTGTTCCAGCTGGGTTCTGCGCCACATTCTCAGTGGTGTTAACCCCTCTTGGAATCTATGGACTACAACAAGCAATCGGCCTTTGGCCAGATGAAAGTACCTATCAGGACTATCATCGATATATCGAGTGGCACTGGCTTTATATGGAGTTAGGAACATTAATTGTTGGAACTATCGTGGCCTGGCGATACAAATATCCATTTCTCATCATGCCCCTGGCTGCAACGTTCTGGTACATGTCAATGGACATAGCAGCAATGCTTGCAGGAGGAAGAGCAGATTTTGAGCTGAGCTCTCTTGTATCGATGTACTTTGGCCTTTTGATGGTACTTTTTGCTTTTTGGGTCGATTTACGCGCGCAAGGGAAAGCAGACTATGCCTTTTGGTTATATCTATTTGGAGTAATCGCATTTTGGGGCGGAATGACAGCTCAAGGCTCTGACAGCGAAGTTTCAAGACTTATTTACTTTGCTATC
Source organism: uncultured Ectothiorhodospiraceae bacterium (assembly GCA_964391585.1). GTDB lineage: Bacteria > Pseudomonadota > Gammaproteobacteria > GRL18 > GRL18 > JADGAU01. Next base: position 426 of record CAYMMQ010000006.1, on the reverse strand, counting down.
AATCTTTTAATGATAGGCGTTGGCGTTATTATCATCCGAAAAGTTTTTGTTGTATTTGGAGCAATTGGTTCATGTTTTTATTTAGGATATCTTGCCTTTGATATATTTGCAGACAGCATATTATTTCCTTTTGTATTAACGGCAATTGGACTATTAATCATTTACCTTGGCATACTTTGGCAGAGAAATGAAAAGGCAATAACAGAAAAAACTCGAAATTTTTTGCCTGTTCAACTAAAAAATTATCTAGACTCTAAGTATAATTGATAAAGTTTTCCAACAAACCGTTATTTTAGCTCACAACTGACCTAACGAATCATCTAGGCCTTGAGGAAGATAAATGAAGCTCATTGCAATACTGTTCATACTACTTCCCATCATGGCTTATTCGCAAAATCCCAACGAGGATGAGCCTGAAGCTATTAC
>CAYMMQ010000005.1:33375-44682 GCA_964391585.1 uncultured Ectothiorhodospiraceae bacterium | reverse complement strand
GTAAATATTGTTTAAAATCTTTAAATAAAGCTGGATATTGTTGTACCAACTCAAATGACAAATCAGTATGATTATTAACGATCTCCTCAATACTGTAATTATTCAATTTTATTGCATATTTTATTTCTAAAAAATCTTTAAAATTGAGTGTTTTCAACTCTTTAATAATAATTCTTCTACTTAAATCATAACCTTGCATTAAAATATTCAGCATAGAAGAACCACTAAGGCGAATAATCAAGTCTGGGTAAAAATCATAGAGGTTTTTAACGTGTGCAGCCCAATCCTTATAAATATGGACCTCATCGATAACAATAACACGCCCCCCGAGCTTATAAAACTCTTCGACCACTTCAAAAAGACCAAAATGGTTAATTGTGATATCGTCTGCACTAATATATAGAGCATTCTCCAAGCTGAATTGCTGAAGATATTGTAGTAATAGAGTTGTTTTTCCAACACCTCGCGCACCAATTACCGCACTTAGCCTTTCAGAATTATTAATAAAATCAATTTCTTTTCTTACAACATGATTTGCTTGACTAAAACTTATTAATTTCCTTTGTTTTTGTTTAAATCCACTTAACATATTTGACTCATTTTTATAAAGTTGACTTATGATAAAACAAGAAAAAGCAAAAGTATACTTTAAATTTACCCTAAATGCATTGCTCGAATCTACCCTATACAGTTGTTTTTAGACTAGCATAAGCAGAACTAAAGGCGCGATAAAGGTAGTACGTTTTACTGCTCTGCTTGCCAAATACTTGGGCTGCTATCATATTCACTTTTCCAGATCTCTTTGCTGAATCGTTATTAAAAGGAATAATAAACTAAAAAAATTGGTAAAGATAAGTTTCTAGTCATTTAGCACTTCTTAGGATTAATCGTATAGAAATAAGGACTTAACTCTCAGGATGTTATGCTGGCATACGCAGTACGAAAAGCGGCTACTGCTTGATCTAAATCTTTTTTAGTATGTGCTGCAGAAATTTGGGTGCGGATCCTTGCCTTGCCATGTGGCACAACCGGGAAAAAGAATCCAATCGCATAAACCCCCTGCTCTAATAACTTTTCGGACATTTTTTGTGCTAACACTGCATCACCTAACATTACTGGAACAATTGGATGTTCTCCTGTAGCAACATCAAATCCTGCAGCTTGCATTGCCTGACAAAAATAACGGGTATTTTCAAAAAGTTTATCTCGCAAAGCCGATGATGCAGAAAGCATTTCCAATACTTTTAGGGCAGCGGCACAAATAGCTGGGGCAACCGTGTTTGAAAACAAATAAGGTCTTGAGCGTTGACGTAACATATCAATAATTTCTTTACGTCCAGAGGTATAACCGCCCGATGCACCTCCAAGTGCTTTACCAAAAGTTCCAGTAATAATATCTACCCTATCCATCACCCCACAATGCTCATGCACCCCACGCCCTGTTTTGCCCATAAATCCAACCGCATGACAATCATCATGATGAACCATAGCATCGTATTTATCAGCTAAGTCACAAATTTTATCCAATTGAGCAATAGTGCCATCCATGGAAAATACACCATCGGTAGTGATCAAAATTCGTCTAGCTCCAGCCGCTTTAGCTTCTTTTAGTTTGTCTTCTAAGACTGCCATGTTATTGTTTTTATAACGCAAACGCATCGCTTTACAAAGCCGAACACCATCAATAATGGATGCATGGTTAAGCTCATCAGAAATCACCGCATCTTCTTTGCCTAAAATGGTTTCAAATAAACCGGCATTGGCATCAAAACACGCTGCATATAAAATGGTTTCTTCCATGCCCAAAAACTCACTAACTTTATTTTCAAGAGTTTTGTGTATCGATTGCGTACCACAGATGAAACGAACTGAAGATAAACCAAAGCCCCACTGCTCATAACTTGCCTTAGCAGCTTTTATAATTTCAGGATTATTGGCTAAACCAAGGTAGTTATTAGCACACATATTGACCACTTCAGTACCATTAGCAAGTTCAATGCTATGATCTTGATCTGAAGCAATCACCCGTTCATTTTTCCATAATCCCGCTGTTTTAATTTCATTTAAATCAGCGGTTAAACTCTCTTTTGCTTTTTTAAAACTCATAATAAAACCTTTTATTCATCCCAATTTAAAATGACTTTGCCAGAATTACCTGAACGCATCACATCAAAACCCTGTTGAAAATCCGTGTAATGAAACCGATGAGTAATAATTTGTTCAAGCGGAATGCCACTTTGCACCATCATTTCACCCTTATACCAGGTTTCAAAAATTTCTCGGCCGTAAATTCCTTTAATAAACAGACCTTTAAAGACTACTTCATTCCAGTTAATACCCGTGCCATCAGGAATAATACCCAACATGGCAATATGGCCTCCATTGATCATATTACTGAGCATATCCCTAAAAGCATGTGCAGAGCCTGACATTTCCATGCCAACATCAAAACCTTCTAAAATCCCCAATTCTCGCAAAAAGTTTTTGCTAATCGCCCCATCATTGACATTAATAGGAATCGCCTTAGGAACAATTTTTTTCGCTAATTCAAGACGGTATGGGTTTAAGTCGGTAATCACAATATTTCGTGCACCTGTATGTGCAGCGACCATAGCTGCCATAATACCAATGGGGCCTGCCCCAGTAATCAACACATCCTCACCGACCATATTATGAGATAAGGCCGTATGAATAGCATTACCATAGGGATCAAAACAGGCTAATACATCAGTAGGGATTTTTATATTTGGGCGAAACACATTTTTAGCTGGAATAGAGAGGTATTCGCCAAAACATCCTGTACGATTTACTCCAATACCAATGGTGTTAGGACACAAATGACGTCTACCCGCTAAACAATTTCGACAACGCTCACAGACAATATGCCCTTCCCCAGAAACAATATCACCTACGGCTAAATTAGTGACACTAGCACCCACTTCGGCTACCACACCTGCAAACTCATGTCCGACAACCATGGGAACAGGAATGGTTTTTTGAGCCCATTCATCCCAGTTATAAATATGAATGTCCGTGCCACAAATTGCAGTTTTTTGAATTTTAACCAAAACATCGTTGTTGCCAATAACTGGCATTTCAACGTCTTCCAACCACAAACCTTCTCTGGCGTGTTTTTTGACTAATGCTTTCATGCTGTTTGTTTTCATCAATAGTTTATATAAATAATGATAGTATAAAAAGGATTTAGTTTACTTAAAAAAAGAAACATTCACCGTGGTATTACAATTTTTTGTGTCCTTAGGTTTGCACGAAGCACTACTACATCCGGAACAAACACTTTTTTGGTTGCGAACAAAGGCTATTTTAGCTTTTTTGTATATATAAATAATACTCAGCAATACCGCAACAGATACAATAAATATATCAATAAATTCAGTCAAAGTTTTTTCCTCTATAATGTTGAGTATTTTATTTATAACCCGGATGCTTGGAATTTTACGATAAGTACTTTAGATATAAAGTACTAAATGTCGCGTGGATTTATTTATTTTTGCCAATTGAGTGTGTAGATACTACCTATAATTGAGGCGAAAATCAAAATTTTCTTAAGATAAGAACTTTATAAATAAAGTTCTAAACTCATCGACATTTCTCTATTGAGCCTACTTTAAGTCAATGATTGTAGGTATATATGATGGTTTTAAATTCGAATTTATCTTTTTATCAACCGTTATTATTATAAGGCAACTCCACATTTCTCAAATTGTTTATGTGCATATTCGTAATACTCACACTGTAAGCAATCGTCAGCTGAACTATAAAGACGTTTTAGCTCATTAAATCCCATGAAATGATTGCTACAAAGGTTTTCCTCTCTATTCCAACAAGAAGTGTTGTTATTTTTGCGAACGCTACAGTCTTTATTTTTGCAGTCAAAAAACTCATAACACCTTGGCAAGTTACTAAAAGCCAGCTTATTACGCCCCGTATTTTTTGCTTTATACAAACAAGAATCAGCTCGGTTAATAATAGATTCACTGCTATCATGTTTTGAAAAATGGGTTAACCCTAAACTGACGGTTAAATGCCCAATGGTATCAAAGTTATAGTTACTAACTGCATCCAATATTTTGTTTCCCAGTTCAACAGCTCCATTCGTACTTGTGTTTGGACAAAAAATAATAAATTCTTCACCCCCCCATCTAGTGACAATGTCGGTTTCTCTGCAATGATTTAAAAAAATACTCGAAATTTGGCATAAAACCTGATCACCTACTTTATGTCCATATTTATCATTCACTTTTTTAAAAAAATCCAAATCAAGCATAATCAAGGAAAAAAACTCATTTGTTCTAATAGCTCTTTTTGTTTCTTTTTCAAGCTCAACAATTAAATAGCGTCGATTATACAAGCCTGTAAGAGGATCAGTAATTGCAAGCCGTTCCATTTTATCAAGAAGCTTAAGTCCTTCCTTCCTTCTCCTATACGCAAAAATAGCCAATGAAAACGTTAAGGCACAAAAAAGAACAATAATTTCACCTATTTTAAGTTCTTCATATTGAGATAAATAGTGGACTAACGACTTAAGTGGCTCAATGTCTAATAAAATATAAAAAAGTATTATATTAGCAGAAATTATAAGCATCACTTCCATAAAGATAGGAGCACATAGCTTTTGTAGTATTTTTTTCATACACCACCCAACATAAATATAATAAAATATTATATTCAATATAAACTAGAAATCAATAAAAAGCAATTTTCAACTAATTTTTTCCTATGCGAAGATTGGTCAGAAGATATTTTCTTTTGTACTTTCTAGTTTAAGCTGAGTTTATATGAAATAGATTACTCACAGTTTTAGATTTAAGTCATATTTAGTGTTGAGTCCTACATTAATTTCCAGCAACAGCTGCTTATTGCGTAAATCGGTTAAACAAAGCAATTGGCTCATTTTTGAATTTATGATGATTTGGAACAAGTAAGAATAAAGCTATAACGACCAATAAGATTTTTGAAAACTTACAAAATCAACGGGGAGTGTAGGTAAAACGTTACCTAAAAATCAAACTAAACTATATCCACATGTTTAATCCTTGAGCTGGGCATTTTACACAAATCCCAGCTGGACTTTTATATCTTTACTTACCCAGTCCTATAAAATTACTCCCATTCAATAGTAGCAGGCGGTTTACTAGATATATCATAACTAACACGAGTTACCTTATCTACTTCATTAATAATACGGCTAGAAATCGTTTCTAAGACTTCATATGGCAGATGTGCCCATCTTGCGGTCATAAAATCTATGGTTTCCACCGCTCTTAGCGCAATAACATAAGAATAACAACGCCCATCCCCTTTTACACCCACTGATTTAACGGGTAAAAATACCGCAAAAGCTTGAGATACCTTGTGATAAAGATCATTTTTATGCAACTCTTCAATAAAGATTGCATCTGCCTGCCTTAAAATATCAGCATATTCTTTTTTAACTTCACCCAGTATTCTGACTCCTAAACCGGGGCCAGGAAAAGGGTGGCGATAGACCATGTCATAAGGCAAACCAAGCTCTAAACCCAGTTTTCTAACTTCATCTTTAAATAATTCTCGTAAGGGCTCTAATAGTTTTAAGCTCATGTCTTTTGGTAAACCACCGACATTATGATGTGATTTAATTACATGAGCCTTTCCATTTTTACCACCGGATTCAATGACATCTGGATAAATGGTTCCTTGGGCCAACCACTTAACATCTTCTATTTTTGTTGCTTCATCATCAAATACGCTAATAAATTCATGGCCGATAATTTTTCGTTTCTTTTCCGGATCATTCTCACCATCAAGCTGGGATAAAAATCGTTGTTCGGCATCAACACGGATGACTTTAACGCCCATGTGCTCAGCAAACATTTCCATCACTTGATTGCCTTCATTCAAACGTAATAAGCCATTATCAACAAAAACACACGTTAACTGCTCTCCAATTGCTTTGTGTAATAAAGCAGCTACCACTGAAGAATCTACCCCACCGGATAAACCTAAAACCACTTTATCTTTGCCAACCATTTTTCGGATTTGATCGATACTATCTTGGGCAATATTTCCAGGGGTCCACAAGGTATCACAGCCACATATTTTAGTGATAAAACTATTAAAAATTTTCTCACCTTGTTTGGTATGAGTGACTTCAGGATGAAATTGAATACCATAAAACTGTCTTTTTTCATCTGCTATGGCAGCAATTGGCGCACTTGAGGTACTTGCCATTAAGACAAAACCTTCTGGCATTTGAATGACTCGATCGCCATGTGACATCCATACATCCAATAAACCATGACCTTGCTCATTGGTTTTATCTTCAATACCTGCTAATAATTGAGTATGACCATGTGCTCTAACTTGTGCATAACCATATTCATGATGTTCTGCACTTTCTACAACGCCACCTAATTGCTGGGTCATGGTCTGCATACCATAACAAATGCCTAACACGGGTACTCCTAAATTAAAAACAGCATCATTTGCTCGAGGGGTATCCTCAGAGGTAACCGTTTCTGGTCCACCAGATAAGATAATACCTTTGGCAGAAAACAACTTAATTTCCTCAGCAGAAATATCAAAGGGATGAATTTCACAAAACACCCCCTGCTCTCTAACTCTTCTGGCAATTAATTGTGTATATTGTGAACCAAAATCTAAGATCAATATTTTATGTGCGTGGATATTTGCAGAATGCATATGAGGTTTCCTTAAGTGGTATTCAGGTCTAGTGGTATTCAGGTCGTAGTAAAAATTTAAGATCAACACCAATTTGTCTAACACTTTTTATCTCTAATTGTAGAGAATCTTGCATTACATTTATTTGTGGTAAAGCAAAAAGCGCTTTAGCCTTATTGCCCATCAACTTTGGCGCCATATAAATAATCAATTCATTGATGAGTTGAGCACTTAAAAATGCCCCCGCAAGTGTTTCACCTGCTTCTAACAACACATCGTTCATTTCCAATAATGCCAGTTTATCTAAAATACTATTTAAACAAAGCCCATTTTCATGCTTGGCCACTTTAAAAATCGTAGCACCCATGTCGTTTAAGGCATTGAGTTTTTCACTATCAGCATTATCAGCCGTAAAAATAATACAGTACTCAGCATGTTGTAAAATTTTTGCCGTTAAAGGAATTTGTAATTGACTATCAAGAATGATTCGATGAGGCTGTCGATGAGAATAAAAATTATCATCTCGCACTGTCATTGAAGGATCATCCGCTAAAACTGTTCCAATTCCAGTAATGATTGCAGAACTTTGAGCGCGAAGTTTTTGTACATCTGAGCGAGCATCGGCTGAAGTAATCCATTTACTTTCTCCAGACTCCATCGCTGTTCTGCCATCAAAACTCATTGCCATTTTGCAACGAATAAATGGTTTTCCCGTTTGCATACGATGGATAAAACCTTCATTGATTTGTTGGGCTGATTTTTCTAATACCCCAACTTCAACTTCCATGCCTGCATCTTTTAAGCGCTTAATTCCTTGTCCGCTCACTAATGGATTAGGATCTTGCATGGCAATAACAGCCCTTTTAATGCCTGCTTCTATTAAAGCATCACAACATGGTGGCGTTTTACCAAAATGACTACAAGGTTCTAGAGTGATATAAGCAGTTGCACCTTTTACACTACTAGAAGCATTTCTAAGAGCGCAAATTTCGGCATGTTCTTCTCCAGCAGTTTGATGCCAACCTCGAGAGATCACCTGGTTGTCTTTGACTAAAACGCAGCCAACTCTAGGGTTTGGCGCAGTGGTAAACCAGCCCTTTTTCGCCAAGTGAATGGCTTCAAGCATAAACTTTTGATCACTTATCATCGCTTGTTATTTTCTGCTCTAAACTAATAACTATTTTTGAATTAACTTTTCAATTTCATTACGAAACTCATCTAAGTCTTTAAAACTTCGATAAACCGAAGCAAAACGAACATAGGCAACTTGATCAGTTTTTTTTAATTCATTCATCACCAGCTCACCAATTTGATGACTATGAACTTCTCGATCATCTAATAATCGGACTTTATGACAAATCGAATGCACACAGGCATCCACCATATCCATACTCACTGGACGCTTTTCTAAGGCTTTTAATAAACCACGCCTTAATTTTTCACTATCAAAGTCAATTCGACTCAAATCACGTTTAATCACATACGGCATGGTAAATTCTACCGTTTCGTAACTGGTAAATCGCTCATTACAGCTTAAACATTCTCGTCTGCGTCTAACCGAAGTGCCATCATTGGCTAGACGAGAATCAACCACTTTAGTTTCTTGATAATTACAAAAAGGACAATACATAAACGAAACTATTTATAAACTGCTAAACGATTACACACTTCTAATACTTTTTGTTTTACATTAGAAATGACTTCTAACTCACTGAATTGCATAGAATCTTCAAGAGCACATAACTCATCTAAAATATCACAAATCCAACCTGCTAAATCCGAGCTTTCTACCACATCAAAACCACGGGTGGTAATTGCTGCTGTCCCAATTCGAATACCACTGGTCACAAATGGTGATTGTGTATCATTGGGAACCGAGTTTTTATTAACGGTAATATTCGCCGCACCTAAGGCAGCATCTGCAGCTTTTCCGGTGAGGTTTTTACTAATTAAGCTCACTAAAAACAAGTGATTATCTGTTCCTCCTGATACCACATCATAACCGCGATCCATCATAACACTTGCCATTGCTCTTGCATTATCAACTACTTGTTGTTGATAGACCTTATACTCAGGCTCCATAGCTTCTTTAAATGCCACTGCTTTTGCAGCAATCACATGCATTAATGGACCACCTTGCGTTCCAGGAAACACCATTGAATTTAGTTTTTTCTCAATTTCAGGGTTTGATTTGGCTAAGATAATCCCCCCTCGCGGACCACGCAAAGTTTTATGAGTAGTTGATGTTGTCACATCTGCAATTTGCACCGGATTGGGATAAACTCCTGCAGCCACTAAACCGGCAACATGTGCCATATCAACCATTAGATAGGCACCAATAGAATCGGCAATATCACGAAATTTTTGCCAGTTCACAACACGAGAGTATGCACTAAATCCAGCTATAATCATTTTAGGTTTATGTTCATTGGCAAGAGCTTGTACTTGTTCATAATCAATTTCACCCGTTTTTTCGACTAAACCATATTGCACGGCATTAAATAATTTACCCGAAAAACTTACTTTAGCGCCATGAGTTAAATGACCACCGTGAGCCAAACTCATTCCTAAAACCGTATCTCCCGCATTTAATAAAGCAAAAAACACTGCTGCATTTGCTTGAGAACCTGAGTGAGGTTGAACATTAGCATAATCAGCTCCAAATAATTTTTTAGCACGATCTATGGCTAATTGTTCTGCAACATCGACATTTTCACAACCACCATAATAGCGTTTTTGCGGATAACCTTCTGCGTATTTATTGGTTAATACTGAACCCTGAGCTTCCATTACTCTTGGACTGGTATAGTTTTCTGAAGCTATTAATTCAATATGTTCTTCTTGACGAGTTTCTTCTCGTAAAATAGCTTGTGCTAATTCTTCATCATAAGTGGCAATCGTCATTTCTTTATTAAACATAAAAATATCCTTCATAGTATCTGCTAAATTAAGTTAAAATATCAAATATACCAGTAATCATTGAAAATGCAGGCTTCATTTAGAACTTTAGAAAGAATGTTCGTAAAAATTCTTATCTTAAGATACTTTTTGTTATTGCCTCAATGACATAGTGCTTCTATGCTCAATCAGCAATAACAAAAAAAGCCTCGCTGCATTTCTAAGCATCACAGGTATATAAAAAAACAGTTAAATCTTAAACTTGTTCATTCCGTTACTATCAGCAGAATATACCGTACAATATGCCTGCAGATAATATAATAGGTACGCATAGCATGTTAATTCAATGATTAACAAGGTTAAACCACCTAAAAAACAGAGTATTTTACTCTAATTTAACAAAAATCATAAGAGCTAATTACATAATGCAAAATCGCTTTCTACAACATTTAAAAACTTTTCCACTATATCTTCTACCAAATCACCTATTATCGGCCCTATTACACCAGTTTATGCGTATAAAATGCAAAAAAACAAAAAATACTCAAATCAATCTTTTTTCTAAACTTTATAAAGTTAATATGCAAGAAGCTGAAAGAGTTTCTAGTGAGGACTATGTTGACTTTAATGATTTTTTTACTCGTAAACTAAAAGAAGATGCTCGAGAAATCATTGCCAATGATCAACAGTTATTATCTCCTGTGGATGGGGTGGTAAGTGAAAAGGGTAAAATTAAACATGATCTATTGCTCCAAGCTAAAGGACAGTATTATAGTTTAACTGAATTATTAGCTGGTGATGAGAAGCTTTGCCAAACTTTTTTTGATGGTGACTTTATCACTATTTACCTTTCGCCTAAGGATTACCACCGCATTCACATGCCAATTACGGGTAAGTTGAAACAAATGATACATGTTCCCGGAGATTTGTTTGGAGTCAACCCTGCTTCGGTGAATACTATTCCACGCTTATTTGCCCGCAATGAACGGGTGATTAATATTTTTGAAACCCAATATGGTTTAATGGCTTTAATTCAAGTCGGTGCAATTTTTGTTTCCAGTATCGAAACGGTTTGGCATGGTGTTGTTACCCCACCCCGCCAACAGCATGTACAAAAGTGGGACTATGAAGAGGATATCACTATAAATCAAGGCGAAGAAATGGGACGTTTTAATATGGGTTCTACGGTGATTTTATTATTTGCAAAAAATAAGCTTGAGCTTGCGCAACAGTGTCAAGCTAACTCTTCCTTACAATTAGGAAACGTCCTTGGAAACTTAAGTAATGAGCAAACGTCAGTATGATCAATAAGGTTTTAAGTATAGCGATATCTTCACGAGCACTTTTTGATTTGGAAGAAGGACATCAAGTTTTTCTTAACAAAGGCGTTGAAGCCTATAGCAACTACCAAATTGAACATGAAAATGAAATTTTGCAACCCGGAATCGCTTTTTCCATGGTTAAGAAATTACTGGCATTAAATAACTTAACACCTAATGATGCTCAGAATAAACCGCCAAAGGTTGAAGTTATTTTATTATCGCGTAATAGTACCGATACGGGTTTACGAATTTTTAACTCGATTGCCCATTATAAATTAGATATCGTACGAGCCGCTTTTTCAAGAGGTGCTTCTCCCCTGCGTTATGTAAAAGCATTTGAAACAGATTTGTTTTTATCATCAGATCCAGATGATGTCACTCAAGCCCTACAACAAGGTTTTGCGGC
>CAYMMQ010000005.1:15153-33275 GCA_964391585.1 uncultured Ectothiorhodospiraceae bacterium | reverse complement strand
ACAAGAACAAGAACAACAGCAACTTCGTATTGCCTTTGATGGAGATGCAGTATTGTTTTCAGATGAATCGGAACGCGTATTTAGTCAACAAGGTCTAAGAGCTTTTGATGAGTTTGAAAAAAAATCAGCTGACACCCCACTTTCTGCAGGACCTTTTAAAGAATTTTTGACCATGCTTCATCTTTTACAATCTCACTTCCCCGAGCAAAACGCTCCTATTAGAACGGCATTAGTAACTTCAAGAGGTGCTCCTGCTCATGAGCGAGTTATTAAAACCCTACGTGCATGGCAGATCCGAATTGATGAAGCAATTTTTCTTGGCGGTAAAGACAAGGGTGCATTTTTAGAAGCATTTGGGGCCGATATTTTTTTTGACGATCAAAATAAACATTGTTTATCAGCTGCCAACTTTGTATCAACAGGACATGTACCCCATGGAATCGCCAATGAAAAAATTAGCATAAAGGAAAATTCATAATGTCAACATTTCTAGCATGGATCTTTAGAATGCCACTGATTAAGCGCTGGTCATTAATGTTTAATCATCGACATGAAGATATTGCCCAGCATAGTCATCAAGTAGCCATTGTTGCACATTTATTGGCGTTGATAAAAAATAAAAAATTCAATGGCAAACTTGATCCCGCTCATGCGGCTTTGATTGGTTTATATCATGAAGCCAGTGAAGTAATTCATTCTGATTTACCCAATCCAACCAAGTACTTAAATGAAAATATCACCAGAGAGTTTAAAAAAATTGAGTCAGAGGCAGAGCACCTTTGTTTAAATGCTTTACCCGAAGAGCTTAAAGCAGAGTTTAGCCCGATTATTTTATCGGACCAAATCGATCCAGAATATAAGAAAATTGTCAAAGCGGCAGATTTATTTTGTGCCTACATCAAAACACTTACTGAGTTAAAACATCACAACTACGAATTTGAGCATGTCAAAAGTAATTTAATTTTAAAATTAGCAGAATTAAAAAAAGATATGCCAGAGCTGGTTTACTTGGAAGATCACTTTATTACCCACACTACCGCCACTTTAGATGAAATTTATCGAAAAGTTCAATAAGAACTGAATACTATAATTTTAATTGCCGATCTTAAATAAAACAGCTGCTAGCAAATTCCAGCTATTAATTAAAAAGATAATTTTAGTTTACATTTTTGTTGTTTTAAAATATATTGATAACTATATTTATCATTAAGGTGTTTTTGATGGACAAAATAGCGGTTAAAATACAAAATAACAAAGTCGGCGAGCTTTTTTATGAAGCCTCTAACCAGTGCTATGGATTTAACTATATATCTGATACGGCACCTGTTTCTTTAGTGATGCCTTATAAGGCATCAACATACCTTTGGAATAATCGCTTACACCCAATCTTTGATATGAATATGCCAGAAGGCTACTTATTTGAAGTATTAAAACAGTATTTAAACAAACAGCATGGTTATATTAATGATTTTTTGTTGTTTTCTTATTTGTGTCCGAGTATTCATGGTCGACTGTCATTTTCTAGCGAGTTTACTGTAAATAACGTTGATGCCTTAGATTTAGATGAGATTTTGCACAATGATAGTGAAGATACTTTTGTAAGGTTAGTTCAATTATTTTTGAGTAAAAATGCTATTTCTGGTGTTCAACCCAAAACATTAGCTTTACTGCAAAATAAAGAATCATTGACTACTAAGGAATACATTATTAAAACATGGGGGGCGGAATATCCTCATTTAGCTGAAAATGAATATTTTTGTCTCAAGGCGGTTGAAAAATCGGGGGTTGAAATTCCGGTTATTTTTCTATCAGAGAATAAGCAGTTTTTGGTTGTTGAGCGGTTTAACCTAGATAAGAGTAATGATTCTTACTTGGGATTTGAAGAAGTGTTGGGCTTATTAGGTAAAAATAAAGAGCAAAAATATGAAGGTAGTTATGAACAGCTAGCAACGGTATTTTATCGTGTCCTTACGAATAAGCGACAGGATATGGCTTCTTTCTATAAAACGCTGATCATGTGTTATTTGCTTAAAAACGGTGATGCGCACCTTAAAAACTTTGGCGTGCTTTACGATAGCAATATGAGTAAAATTCGATTTTCACCTGCCTATGATATTGTAAATACAGCTGTTTATGTTCCAAGTGATCGGCCTGCATTAACACTATTTGGTAAAAAGGTATGGTTTTCACGTAGAGAATTAATTAAGTTTGCTGTTGACTGCTGTTATATTTCAGAGAAGATGGCCAATGAATTTTATGATGATTGTGTTCAGGCGCTAGAAAGTGCTATTGTCGATTTGCAGGATTATATTCAACAAAACCCGAGGTTTTCAGAGATAGGCTTGAGAATGATCGATACATGGAACTTGTCACTCAAAAATGAAACACATAAGGAGATCCCAGTTGAAATTAGACGAAATTGGACCAAAAATAAAAGCAATGCGACAGGATAAAAAGCTAACGCAAAAGCAGTTAGCAGATATTGCTGGAATAAGTCGAGTGACTTTAGGTAAGCTTGAAAGGGCTAAGTTAGGCTCTATTTCCTTAAAAACAATCGATCTTATTTTAGATACCTTGGGTTATGAATTAGAGTTTAAACAGCAGAACTCGTTTGGATTGCCTACTTTAGATGAGATGAAGCAGTGGTGAATTAATATCTACAATAATTCGCCTAATTTTTTTTGGTAAATTGACTTGATGGTTATAGCCGTTCACTACAGAAGATACAAAAATAAAATTTTAGTCAAAAATGGTATGTTATTATGCAGGGCGAAATTACTCTTCTTCTTTTTTATAACTAGGCCACAAAGGATCAACAATAAAACCACGCTCTTTTTCTAACCAAAATTGTGTTTGTTCATCTAAGCGAAATCGCGCTACATGCAAACTACGTTTACTTTGAGAAAAGTGGCGCTTAATCATTAGATTGATTTCTTTAGGGGTTAATAAGTCATCATCCTGGTAAGGATAAAACTGAGGCACAATCCAATTTAATTTTTCAATAATTTTCCACTTACTAACTTGTTGTGGATCGGCTTGATAAAACTTATCGGGATAAGTCCACCAACCTGTTTGAACATCAGAGTTAATTAAAGACCTTTCTTCAAAGTTTAGTTTAACATCATGATTTAACGGATAAAAAAGCATTCCTTTGAAAAAAGCCGAAGAGTTTAATGCTAGAGAGTTCTGTTGTTCACTAAAGTGTTGATGCATCACTCGTTTAGCTTCAAAAGTATTATCAATGCCTAGCTGTCTAACAAATAAATGATCAACTTTTCGTCGAAGCCAGTCTGCACCATTGGCTCCACACCAGCGATCAAAGTTAAATTGATCAGGGCGAAATAAGTAATACTTAACGGCGATTTCCCAATGCTCTCGCTGCCTTTTTTCAGGGTTATAAAAGAGTAAATCTATCTCCCCAAGCGTCTGTTTTTTTTCATCAAATATTGGTAAATTTGTAGCGAAATTTTCAATAAACCCCGTTTCTTGTAGGTGAAGAAATACAAATGCCACAAGCTGTTCAAAACGTACACCTAATCGGTAAGATCGATATTTCTCTAACCATAACTCAAGTGGTTGTGGGTTTTCATCCAAGTGCATTAACCAGTCAATATTTTTTTGATATACCTCTTCACCCCAGGGACTTGGGATCACTTTATCCTGTTGCTTAAAACTAAACTCACTATTAACATAGTTTTTATCAGATGCTCTCAATGCAATATCATCATCAGATATTGGATTAAAGGACAACATTGAAGGACTACGCAAAATCCAAGCAATTGATCTAACGTGTTTATTTTTAAATAATAAATAATTTTGCATGAGTCTATACAGTTAATCCACGTAATAGATCTGCTTTAATATCTGTCATAGCTTCTAAACCGACAGCAATCCTAATAAGGCCTTCTGAAATGCCAGCTTTGCTTTTTTCTTCATCAGATACTCGACCATGAGTAGTGCTGGCAGGATGAGTGATAGTTGATTTACTATCACCTAGATTGGCAGTAATAGATAATAAACGAGTATTATCAATCAATTTCCATGCAGCTTCGCGTCCACCAATAACTTCAAATGATAATACACCACCAAAAAAGCATTGTTGCTTGATGGCTAATTGATGCCCAGGATGATGAGCTAACCCTGGATAAAAGACTTGCTTAACTTGTGGTTGCTGCTCTAACCATAAAGCGAGCTCTAATGCATTTTCACTATGTGCCTTCATACGCAATGATAAAGTCTCTAAACCTTTTATGAAAATCCATGCATTAAAAGGACTCATAGAAGGGCCGGTGGTTCTTAATACCCCATAAGCTAAATCAATTAATTTTTGCTCTCCTAAAATTGCACCACCGAGCGCCCTGCCTTGTCCATCAATATATTTAGTCGCAGAATGAATGACTAAATCTGCACCAAGTTTTAAAGGACGTTGTAAAGCAGGTGTGCACAAACAATTATCAACGACTAATAAACAGTTTTTTTGATGTGCAATATTTGCGATGGCTTCTAAATCAGCAATTTCTACCAAAGGATTAGAAGGTGTTTCTAAAAACAATAACTTTGTATTTTCCGTTATTGCCTGCTCCCATTGCGATAAATCGGTCAGTTCGACATAACTGCTTGTAATAGCAAACTTAGCCAGATAGTTATTAAATAAAACGGTGGTTGAACCAAAAATTGAACGTGATGATATGATGTGATCACCAGCTTGTAAAAAAGCTAAGCACGTTGTTAATATAGCCGACATCCCAGAAGAAGTAGCCACACAAGCCTCAGCACCTTCAAGTGCTGCTAAACGTTGCTCAAAGGTTCTTACCGTTGGATTAGTGAAACGAGAATAGATATTACCCTTTTCAGTTCCACCAAATCGTGCAGCTGCCTGAGCAGCAGATGAATAAACATAACTAGAGGTAGGAAAAATCGCCTCACTATGCTCACCTTCAGGTGTACGTTGGTATGCTGCACGAATCGCCAAAGTTTCGAAGGATAGGTTCTCACCCCAGCATAAAATGTCATCACTATTATGATTATTGTTATCCTTCACTTTTTATTCCTTAAATGTATTATGTTAGTCTACATTTTTATGTAAGTGCACATCCATTTGAGGGAATGGAATATTTAATCCTTGTTGATTAAAGGTATTATAAATATTTTCATTCATGGCAAAATAGACGTCCCAATAATCGGCTGCTTCAACCCAAGCGCGTACGGTAAAGTTAACCGAACTATCAGCCAATTCAGCAACAGCGATAAAAACTTCGGGATCTTTTAAGATCCGCCCATCGGCATCACACAAGTTTTTAATCACTTGTTTTGCCTTAGCCAGATCATCACCATAAGCCACACCAATAGTCCAATCTACTCGACGAGTTGCTTCGGTTGAAAAGTTGGTCATTGAAGATGTTGACAATCCACCATTTGGGATCATAATAGTTTTATTATCGGGTGTTTTTAAAACAGTATTAAAGATTTGTATTTCAGACACCTTGCCAATATAACCACTGCTATCAATCACATCACCAATTTTAAAGGGTTTAAAGATAAGAATAATTACTCCACCGGCAAAATTTTGTAAGGTACCGGATAAAGCCATACCAACCGCTAAACCAGCAGCACCAACAATAGCAATAAAGGAGGTCATTTGAAAGCCTAACATACCCAAAGCACTGAGAACGATTAAAACTTTTAATACCGTTGAGGTTAAACCTGAAATAAAGGGTTTTAATGTAGGATCCACGTTGCCTTTATCGAGCATAGAAGATATTAAGTTCAACACTATTTTAATGGCCCACATACCAACAAACCAGATAGCAATAGCTGCCAATAACTTAGGTCCATAAGTAATTAACATCTCGGTCACTATTTGTAATATTCCATTTGCATCCATCTAAAAATGTCCTTTTAGTAAAATAAAATTGTTTTAATCATTTATTAGCGATCATTATCACTCGTTCAGGTGCGGGATAAGACTCAATAGTTTTTTCACTATCATTGGGATCTAAAAAATCGGCTAATGATTCATGCTGCATCCAACTCGTGCGACGTTGCTCTTCTAAGCTGGTTTTTTCAACACTGACAGCTCTAATGTTTTTAAAACCACAACGTTTTAACCATAACTCTAAACTCGCAATGGTTGGGATAAACCAGACATTGCGCATTTTAGCATATCTACCTTCAGGAACTAAGCATTCCCCTTCTTTACCATCAATAATTAATGTTTCTAAGACTAACTCTCCACCATCTTTTAATAATTGTTTTAATTGAAAAAGATGATCTAATGGTGAGCGGCGGTGATATAACACGCCCATAGAAAAAGCCGTATCAAATGCTCGCATATTTTCAGGCATTTGCTCAATACCTATGGGCAGGTGAAAAACATTAATATCAGGTATAAAATGCTTTATCACTTGAAATTGTGCGAGAAATAACCAGCAAGGATCAATGCCTAAAACTAACTTAGCCCCTTGTTCCTGCATACGAAAGCTATGATAACCATTGCCACATCCGACATCAAGAATCATTCTACCCTTTAAATCAGAAATAAAGGGAGTTAATCGTTCCCATTTAAAATCAGAGTGCCATTCGCTATTAATAAATACAGAATTGACTTCAAATGGCCCTTTACGCCATGGGCTGAATTTTAATAATTGTTGCTCTAAATCTTCGGAATTATCAGATGGAAGCGGCTGATTTTGAACACAAACTCGCCCCTGGTTTATCTGTAAGGGAAAATGAGAATTATCACTTGGGCCGGGTAATTGAGAAATTTGCTGTAACCAAGAGTTATAGCTTCCATGACGAACGGCAAAATCTTTTTCTAATTCAGAAATAAAATGATTTTGCCAGCGTTCAACTTTATCAGCATCGTCATCAAGTCCTTGCATTAATTTGCAATAATCCAGTTGATTAAACCAGTCTGTAAAATTTAGCTCAGACAATTTTCCCCCAAAGATCGTGATCACTAGAATCAACAATTTTTACGGTTAAAAAGTCACCTGCTTGAGTTCCTTGTACATTATCAATAAAGACCAAACCATCTATTTCTGGCGCATCTGCAGCTCGTCTGGCAATTACCCCTTCTTCATCTTCTGAGTCAACAATCACTCTAAGCGTTTTTCCAACTTGGGCTGCTAACTTTTTGCTACTAATTTCAGCTTGTTTTTTCATAAAACGTTCTAAACGCTGTTGTTTTACCTCTTCAGCAACATGATGGCTTAAGTGATTTGCCTGAGCGCCATCAACATTTGAATAAGCAAAAGCGCCTACCCGATCAAACTGAATTTCTTCGATAAAATCTAATAACTGTTCAAACTGCGCTTCCGTTTCACCTGGAAACCCAACAATAAAGGTACTTCTTAAAGTAATATCAGGACAAATCTCACGCCATTTTTTTATCCGTTTTAACATATTTTCCTGATTAGCAGGACGTTTCATCGCTTTTAAAATATCAACATTGGCATGTTGTAGCGGAATATCCAAATAAGGCACGATTAAACCTTCAGCCATTAAGGGAATAATATCATCCACATGAGGATAAGGATAAACATAATGCATCCTTACCCAACAGTCTAATTGGCCTAGCTCTTTGGCTAAGTGATAAAAGTTACTGGTGATAAAGCGGTTTTGATAATACTCTGCCTGATATTTGCGATCTAAACCAAATGCCGAGCTATCTTGGGAAACGACTAATAGTTCTTTTACTCCTGCTTGTACTAAATTGCTTGCTTCGGTTAACAGATGATTAATAGGGCGACTTTCTAATTTCCCACGCAGATCAGGAATAATGCAAAAGCTACAGGAATGATTACAACCTTCTGAAATTTTCAAATAGGCATAATGTCTGGGAGTCAGCTTAATACCACCTGGTGGGATAAGACTGGTATAAGGATCGTGCTCTGGGGGAATTTGCTCATGCACGTGTTGCATCACTTCTTCTAAGGCATGTGGGCCTGATACCGCTAACACATTGGGATATTTATCTTTTACAATATTACCTTTACCACCTAAGCAACCGGTCACGATCACTTTTCCATTTTCTGCCAGAGCTTCACCAATAGCATCCAGTGACTCTTCCACCGCAGCATCTATAAAACCGCAGGTATTGACAATCACTAAGTTTGCATCCACATAATTATCGCTAACCGCATAGCCTTCTGCTTTTAAACGGGTAAGAATTTGCTCTGAATCCACTAAAGCCTTAGGGCAACCTAGACTGATAAAACCAACTTTATTATTTTGACTCAAATTATTTTCCTATTATTTATGTTGTTTTTGCTGCAATAGGTTTTGTTCAACTAATTGCGTCAAGGTATCAATTTTTTTATCTAAATCTTCCAGCGATAGTGGGTGCTTTTTCTCTTCTTCCGCAAGTCGGATTAACTCATGTTCATCGTTTAATACATTCACCACGATACCAATAATCATATTTAAAAAAGCAAAGGTGGTAAAAAAAATAAAACTTAGGTAATAAATCCAACTTAAAGGGTGAATGGACATGGTTTCATACATCACATCGGTCCAGTCTTCAAAGGTCATTACTCGAAACAAAGTGAGCATCGAGATACTAATATTACCCCAAAGAGTTTGATTGATTTCTGCAAAAAATGTCGAACCAATCGCCGCATAAATATAAAAAATAATAAACATCATCAGCGCGATATAGCCCAACTGAGGTAAGGCTTTAACTAACGAATTAAGTAACATTCGAAGCTCGGGAATAATAGAAACCATCCGTAGTACCCGAAAAATTCGAATTAAACGACCAATAATGGCCAACTCACTATCTTCAATGGGGATCAAACTGACGGTAACAACTAAAGTATCAAATACATTCCAGGCATTTTTAAAAAATTCTTTTTTATTTTCTTCAGCAATAAACCTTACACTGATTTCAAGCAAAAAAAACAAGGTAATAAAAATATCTAAAACAGCAATAACAGATGTCAAAGACGGTGAAATTGAATAGGTTTTTAAACCAACGACCAAAGCTGAAAAAATAATAATGCCAACAACACTTAATTCAAACAGTTTATTGCTTCTAAGTTTCAATAACTTAGATTGAAATTCCACAAAGTTCATGATAATTTTCTCATAAATAGTATTAACAACTTAAAATAACGTAAGCAAGCGCATAATGCTTTTCGTCCGATAAACTGATATGGGCATATTTTATCTGTTGTTCAAGCATGAATTGTTTTGCATAATGATAAAAAAATAATAAAGGCTTGCCACTATCATCATTTCGAACTTCAATATGTTGCAAGCTCAAACCATTAGAAAACCCTGTACCAAATGCTTTTGCTGTCGCTTCTTTTGCAGCGAAGCGTTTTGCTAAATAAGCACTTGCGTTAGTGAATGAGTTCATGGCATAAGATTGAAACTGTTGATACTCATATGGCGTTAAAATACGTTGTGCAAACTTATTCTCAGCTAAAAATGAATCCTTATCAAGTACGTTATTTTGAGCTTTTAATGCTGATTCAATACGCCTTATATCAATCAGATCTGTGCCAATACCAAAAATCATCAACGCTAAACCTTAAGCTGTATTTCTGGCTGTTTGCATAATCTGCTTCATTTCAACCACTGCTTCTTTTAAACCAGTAAAAACAGCCCTGGCAATAATCGCATGGCCTATATTTAATTCAATTAATTTATCGATAGCCGCTATATCTTGTACATTATGATAATGCAAACCATGCCCAGCATTAACTTGCAATCCAAGATCATGGGCATAAGCAACTGCTTCTTTAATTTGTTGCAATATGATTTTTTGTTGCTCTGCAGGTGCATCCGCATAATGCCCCGTATGAATTTCAATAATGGGTGCCCCCACTTCTTTGGCAGCCTGAATTTGTTTATGATCAGCATCAATAAACAAAGATACCTTAACACCAGCAACGGCTAATCGATTACAGGCAATTGTCATTTTCTCTTGTTGTCCATAAACGTCTAAGCCACCTTCCGTGGTTAACTCTTCACGTTTCTCTGGTACTAAGCAACAATCGGCTGGTTTTATTTTTTCAGCAAAGCTTAACATCTCGTCAGTGACCGCCATTTCCAAGTTCATTTTAGTTTGCAAAATATCTTTTAATAAAATAACATCACGATCTTGTATATGGCGACGATCTTCACGTAGATGCAAGGTAATGCTATCAGCTCCCGCTTCTTCAGCTAAAATGGCAGCTTGAATTGGATCTGGATATGTCGTGCCTCTTGCTTGTCTTAAGGTGGCAATATGATCAATATTTACCCCAAGAAAAATTCGATTATTTAGCTTTTTAATACTCATACCCTATTATCCTTTTCAGTTTTTATATCTATCAGCGTAAAAAGCTAATATCTCCTAAGCCTTCTCTAACAACAACCGGCTCCTCATCTGCCAAATCAATCACTGATGTTGCCTCAAAACCGCAAAAGCCACCATCTATGACTAACTCAACTTGATGCTCCAATAATTGTCTAATTTCATAAGGATCAGTTAAAGGAATTTTTTCATTTGGCATAATTAAGGTGGAACTCATTAATGGCTCACTTAATTCAGCTAATAAGGCTTGTGCAATTACATTATCGGGAATTCGGATCCCAATGGTTTTACGTTTTGCTTGCATCAGTCGTTTAGGCACTTCACGAGTCGCTTTTAAAATAAAAGTATATGCTCCAGGCGTACTATTTTTAATTAAACGATACTGTGAATTATTGATTTGGGAATAAGTGGCAATTTCGGATAAATCCCGACAAACCAAAGTAAAGTTATGATGTTTATCCAATTGTCTAATGCTACGGATCTTATCCATAGCAGATTTATCTCCCAGGTGACAGCCAATGGCATAACCAGAGTCGGTAGGATAAACCACCACGCCACCTTGACGAATAATATCTACCGCTTGTTTGACTAATCGAAGTTGCGGATTAACTTCGTGTATTTGAAAAAATTGACTCATATATTAATTAAATTCCAAACAGGTTGACAAGTTAATGGTAATAATGGAAGTTTTCCTAAACTATTCCACGGTGTTTCTAGATTATGAAAGTCTGAACCGATAGAAGCATATAAATGATATTGCTTTGCCAATGAAGCTAAACGCTCCGTGTCTGATTGACTTTGACTGCCAGAAACAACTTCTATCGCTTGACCTCCATAATCAATAAACTCTTGTATTAAAGTTTTTATTTTTTTTAACTTTAATTGGTAATGTAGTGGATGTGCAATAATTGCAACACCTTGAGCTGCCACTATCCAGCTCACGGCTTGCTTAAGTGTTAACCACTGATCTTTTATAAACCCTGGTTTATTGGGAACTAAAAAATGTTTAAAAACCTGTTTAATATCTTTTGCATATCCTTGAGATATCAGATATTTAGCAAAATGTAAGCGTCCTAACATCTTGCCGCTTGATATTTTTTTAACTCCTGATAAAACATCTGTTAAACCATGTTGTTCTAAACTATTAGCTATTTCAAGTGCTCTATGGTCTCTATATTGTTGTAACTGCTTAATGCCTGTTAACAAAGGTTGGTAATCCGTATTAATATTCAAGCCAATAATATGGATGGTCTGTTCTTTCCAAGTCACTGACAACTCAATACCAGGAATAAACTGTATTCCCTGTTGTTTTGCAGTTTTATTCGCTAAATCAAGTCCATCAATACCATCATGATCTGTTAATGCTAAAACATCAACTCCAAAACTTTTTGCTAAAAGCACTAATTCAGCCGGATTTAAACTGCCATCTGATGCGCTAGAGTGAGTATGTAAATCATAAATCATATTAAATGAAAAGCATTCATAAAAAAAAGCGTATTTTAAAGCATTTAACATAAAAAATACTGTTTATTATTAATAAATAATGTAAAAATAACAGCCTTATTTTTTAAAGAATGAATTAATTATGCAAAAAATCATCTATGAATTTTTCCCCATAGCCGTTTTCTTTGTTGTTTATAAGGCAACAGCCGATATTTTTACTGCAACCCTTGTACTGATTATCACCTCTGTTTTACAAGTGAGCTATGAATGGTTCAAGTTTAAAAAAGTCGAAAAACCACGCTTAATTGGCGTGATATTAATTGTCGTTTTAGGTGGCTCGACCGTATTATTTCATGATGATGTGTTTATCAAATGGAAAGTAACCATTATTAATTATTTATTTGCCTTAATTTTATTCGCTAGTTATTTTATTGGTCAAAAAACCATTATTGAGCGCATGATGGGAGGTATATTAGAATTGCCTCAAAACGCATGGAAACGCCTAAATGCTTTTTGGATATTCTTTTTCTTATTAAGTGGATTGTTAAATTATTATTTTGCTTTTTATTATGGTTTAGAGTTAAGCGTAGAAGAACGAACGGATGCTTGGGTTAACTTCAAGTTTTATGGACTATTGGGTTTAACTTTTTTGTTTATGATATTACAGGTTGCATTTTTATATAAATATGTCAAAGATACTGAAGCTGATGAAAAAACTGAACCCCACCAGGTTATTAAGGATAAGGAATAAATCATGCTTTACGCCATTATTGCCACTGATGTGAAAAATTCACTAGATAAACGCCTACAGGCAAGAGCAAAACATTTAAATCGGCTTGAAAAATTAAAATGTCAGGGACGCTTGATAATTGCTGGACCACACCCTATTTTAGATGATGCAAACACTGCAAGCAATGGGTTTAGTGGTAGTCTGATTGTTGCAGAATTTGAAGACTTATCAAGTGCTCAGCAATGGGCGGCAGATGATCCCTATCAACATGCAGGTGTTTATGCTCAGGTAACGGTAAAACCCTTTATTCATGTTTTACCATAAGCCAGAAGAGTAACAGTAAATATTTGGAACTTATTCATTTATTAACTGTCCAAGATTTTTACAAGTTTTATATTATTTTCAACTATCTCTATTATTTCTATTGAGAAACGCAATTAAGCGATGATTCACCCACAAACTATAAGGAACTTTGATGTTAAAATTCAAAAGAAAACTGCTTTACCCTTTATTATTATCCGTTTTGGCAACCCCTGCTTTTGCAGAATCTGGCAAATCAACTGATAAAAAAGTTGTAGCATCTATTAATGGTAAAAATGTTTATGCTCAGGAGTTAATTATGACTGCTGAACAAAATAAAATTGATTATAGTATCTTAAATGATCAACAAAAATCACAATTATTAAATGGCTTAATTAACCGTATTATTGTTGCTTCTGAAGCGAAAAAACACAAGCTAGATAAAGATGCTGATATTAAATTACGCCTTGAAGCCCTTAAAGATAGTGTTTTAGCTGCTGCTATGCTTGAGAAAAAGACTCAAGAAATTAAAGTAAGTGATACAGATATTAAAAAATATTATGAAGAGAAAATAACGACTCAGCACCAAAAAGAGTATAAAGCACGTCATATCCTGGTAGAAGAAGAAAAAGATGCTAAAAAAATTGTGAAAGATATCCGTGCTGGTAAAGACTTTGGAGCTCTAGCTCAAGAAAAATCAAAAGATAAAGGTTCTGCGGTTAAAGGTGGCGATCTAGGTTGGTTTAATCCTCAAGCAATGGTGCCAAGTTTTGCTGAAGCCGTAAAAAAAGCAACTAAAGGTAAAGTAACCGATCCGGTCAAATCTCAATTTGGTTGGCATGTTATTTTAGTTGATGATAGCAAAGATATTGCACCACCGAGTTTGGAAGATTCTAAAGAGCAAATTAGACAAATGATGACTAAAGAAAAAATATCAGCTTATCTTGATGGTTTAAGAACAAAATATAAGATTGTAAATAAGTTCGAAAAATAAGTTTTAGGCTCAGGGGCAGAGGCAAGGTCAAGATAATCTCATATTTATTACTTATTCAATAACAATAAGTTAAATATGTTGACTTTGACTTTGACTTTGCCCCTGAACGTTTTTAATCCTCTTGTAATAAATCTTTCAAACCTTGCTCATCAATAACCATCACACCAAGCTGTTTGGCTTTTCCCAACTTTGAACCAGCATTTTCACCCGCTACTAATAAATGAGTGTTCTTAGAAATACTATTAGTGACATTGGCTCCCAATGCGATTAACTTCTCTTTGACTTGCTGACGAGTAAATTGCGTTAAAGTTCCAGTTAATACTATCGTTTTATTAGCTAATTTTAAATTATCTTTTTCTGCAATAGTAACTTTTGTCCAATGAATACCAGAGGCCATTAAAGACTGAATCGTTTTTTGATTATTAGCAGACTGGAGAAACAAGACGATATTTTGGGCAACTACCGCTCCAACATCTTTCACTTTTTGTAATGTTTCTTCATCCGCTTTTTGAATAAGCTCAAAATCAGCAAAGTGCTGTACTAAAGATAAGGCGGTTGCTTCACCCACTTCGCGGATCCCTAATGAATAAATAAAACGAGCAAGGGTTGTTTGTTTGCTTTTGTCAATCGCCGACAAGATATTATTAGCAGATTTTTCCCCCATACGCTCTAAATTAGCCAAATTTTCTAAGCTTAAATGATATAAGTCATCAATACGATTAATCAATTGTTGATCGACTAATTGTTCAACTAACTTATCCCCCAAGCCATCAATATCCATTGCTTTACGGGAAACAAAGTGTTTAATTGCTTCTTTTTTTTGTGCAGGACAGCTGATCCCAGCACTACAACGCGATTTTGCCTCTTGATGAACTCGAATACTTTTTGCCCCACATTCAGGGCAAAAGTCCGGCATGATATAAGGACGACTTTGTGCATCGCGCTGGTTTAAATCCACACTCACCACTTCGGGGATCACATCACCTGCTCGCCTCACTATAACCGTATCACCGATACGAACATCTTTACGGTCAATTTCATCTTGATTATGTAAGGTGGCATTGGTGACCGTTACTCCGCCAACAAAAACAGGTTCCAGTCTAGCAACTGGGGTTAAAGCCCCTGTTCTACCAACTTGCACAGTAATATTATTAACTTTGGTTTTTGCTTGTTCTGCAGGAAACTTATAAGCAATCGCCCACTTTGGAGCCCTAGCAATAAATCCTAGTAATTCTTGTTGCGAAAACTGATTTAATTTAAATACCACACCATCAATATCATAGTCTAAACCTGCTCTTTCTTTAGCCATATTAGAATAATATGATAAACATTCATCAATTGAATCTAGTTTGCGCAATAAGGGACATATCCTCACCCCCCACTGTTTGAGTTGATGTAATAAATCAAAATAACTATTGGCAAGAGGTGTTTTAACTTGATCAACAAAACCAATGCCATAACAATAAAAAGCTAATGGTCTAGAAGCGGTAATCATTGGATCAAGTTGTCTTAATGAACCCGCAGCAGCATTTCTAGGGTTGGCAAAAAGTTTTTCATTTTTTTGCAATTGTTGTTGATTTAATAACTCAAAACCTTGCTTGGGCATATACACTTCACCACGAACTTCTAAAATCTGCGGATAGTCATCGGCTTGAAGTTGAAGCGGTATAGAGGAAATTGTTTTAATATTTTGAGTAACATCTTCACCCGTATTGCCATCACCTCGAGTTGCAGCTTGCACCAATAAACCATTCTCATAGCGCAAGCTAATTGCTAACCCATCTAATTTAGGCTCTGCAACAAAGTCAAAATCTTGTGAAGAACTTAAAATATCTTTGATGCGTTGATTAAAATCAAGCATATCTTGTGAACTAAAGGCATTAGATAAACTCAGCATCGGTTTAACATGCTGTACTTGTTTAAAGGCAATAAGAGGTGCAGCCCCGACACGTTGTGTCGGAGAGTTTTTTTGAATTAGTTCAGGGTGCTGTGTTTCTAATGCTAATAACTGGCGAAATAACTCATCATATTCAGCATCGGAAATTTCAGGATCATCTAAAGCATAATATTGATGGGCATGATAATTTAAACTACTAACAAGAGCAGAAATATTTTGCTTTTGCAAATTAGCCATGCCATCTAAACCATTAAGGCGTCTTTAGTAATATGTCCAGTTCGTCCTGTAAAGTATCACGATCAGAGGTAACTTCTTTAAGTGTTGACTCTAAGTGACTAATTTTCTTATATAAGGTATTAATCAAAAGTTGATTTTTAACCCGAGATCTGACCACTTCAGGTACAAACGGCTTAGTTACATAATCAACAGCTTTCATATCTAAAGCTTTGATTTTATCTTTCGTTTCATCACTAGCAGAAACAAAGATAACCGGAATATCGCGACATTCCTTTCTTTCTCGAATTTTTTTATAAGTATCAAAACCATCAAGTCCAGGCATATAAATGTCTAATAAAATTAAATCTGGTGTTAATTGATTTAATCTTTCTAGTCCCGCTTCTCCTGTATTTGCAAATACCACTCTTAAGTTATCTTGTTCAAGAGCACTCTTAAGAGTATGCAAATGTGCTGGCTCATCATCAATAATTAATATTGTATCTATATTTTCGTTATTCTCATCCATAAGTATTGTTTCTATTTTAATAAATAAAGTTAATGAAAGATTTCGTGTGTGTTATTAAAAAATTTTCGTTTTTCCTTTGACCTACCTTAAGGAATTAAAGTATACTTTAGTACACTTTTAAAATCCTTAAATTTCCATCAACTTTAACTTAAAGAATATAAAATTATGTGCCTAGTCAAGCGAAACATCTTAATTACAGATATAAACGACTTAACGGATAAAATTTCACATCAGTTAATGTCCTGGAATGCTAATTTTACCCAACTTAATACCAATAACACAAGGGTTAATCTTAATTTTACCCAATTTGATACAAATGCGGTAGTTTGCCTTGAAACAAATGAACCGACGCATCTTTTTGTCAAAGGCTTAAAAAATTTTACAATTTTAGCAATTCATAATAATTTTCAACAAAATGATGCAAGTGAAAATTTTCAGCCTATTTATCTATTTAATGAGGGGGAAATTTTTGAAACCAATTTTGAAGCAAGTTCAAAGCTTTATTTTGTCTTCTTACATAAGAAAAAGCGCAAACTTCAAACTTTTGAGAAGCTAAATATCTCTGATATCACTAAGTACATTGAAAAAATTACTGGTGATATGATTAAGAACATTAATCATGCTCAAGAAAAAGCATTTATGGAGCCAGATACCAACTGGTTAGATGAACAAAATGAGCTTGAACAAAAGTTAATTACTGATCTTAAACGCTTACTAGCATTAGGGAAGAAGCGAATTAAGAAAAATGAAATTAAGCGCCGTATTTCTCGTGCAAATGTTCTTGACATATTCTTTCAAAATCAAGATGAAAACGTGTATTTAGAAAAACTGGCGGCAACTGCTAAAGTTAGTCCAAGAAGTTTACAAACAAATTTTTTAAGTGCTTATGATATTTCACCTACTCACTTTCATAAATTTGTGCGTCTAACAGCGGTTAAAGATGCTTTATATAATGAAGACCCAAGAAACACCTTAGTTTCAACTGTGGCAATCTCGCATGGTTTTACCCACTTAGGGCAATTCTCCTGTGATTATCGAAACTTTTTTGGTGAATCACCCTCTCAAACCTTAAGAATGGGTTAGTTAATTCAGTGTTGAGCTCAATAATTCTCCAAGGAACATCATCGATAGATGCTGAAGCTGCAAGTAGCTATTTTGAATCATTGGAGGATTATCTTAAATCTTTACGTTTGTTTATTCAAACGCATCAAACAACTGATAAGAAAATTACTGTTGCTATCGAAAAGCAAGATGGTACTGCTTTTCGATGCTGTCATACTTTAAAAGGAGTGAGTCGATTAATTGGTGCGACAAAACTCGAAACATATTGTCTGCAGTTGGAAAATCTGATTAGCGAAAAAGCTGATTTAAAAAACCACTTACTTTTAGCTCAAATAGAAAGTGAGCTTTCCTTAGTGCTTGCTGATGTGAATAAAATCTTGGATAAGGCAGAAAAAGCATACTCTCCTGTTTCGCAAGACAGTTCCTCAAAGCAAGAAGGTATTAATCAAGAAGGTATTGATATTGATATGGAGCAATTCAGTCAGCTTTATTACCTAATCACTCAGTATGACACTCAAGCGATTGACCTGACGGAAAAATTAATTGCCATTAATGCGGTAAATACTGAAGTAGCAAATCAGTTAAGCGAGGTATTATCCTATTTAAATCAGTTTAATTATGAGCAAGCTGGAAAGTTATTAGCAAACTTAA
>CAYMMQ010000005.1:0-15053 GCA_964391585.1 uncultured Ectothiorhodospiraceae bacterium | reverse complement strand
TTTTCTAATTGAAGCCAATCTTGTGGTTTTAAATAACGAGTATAAAGCTTCTCTTCAATGCTATCTTTTGTGGGTTGCCAGTTATATGCCCATTTCACAATTGGCGGCAGTGACATCAAAATTGACTCGGTACGGCCACCTGTTTGTAATCCAAACAAGGTTCCTCGATCGTATACCAGGTTAAACTCAACATAACGTCCACGTCGGTACAATTGGAAATCACGTTGTTGCTCGGTAAATGATAAATCTTTACGTTTTTGTACAATCGGTAGATATGCAGGAATAAAGTGTAATGCTACGCTTTGCATAAAAGCAAAACTATGTTCAAAGCTTTGCTGATTAAAATCATCAAAGAATAATCCTCCCACTCCTCTGGTTTCACCTCGATGTGGTAAGTAAAAATACTCATCACACCATTTTTTATACTTTTGATAATAACTAGGCTCAACAGCATCACAAGCATTTTTAGCAGTTTGATGCCAATGCACAACATCTTCTTCAAAAGGATAATAAGGGGTTAAATCAAAGCCACCACCAAACCACCAAATAGGATCAAAGCCGTCTTTTTCTGCTATAAAAAAGCGAACATTTGCATGCGTGGTTGGCACATAAGGATTGTGAGGGTGGATAACTAATGACACTCCCATGGCAGAAAAGCTTCTACCAGCAAGTTCAGGACGTTGAGCCGTTGCGGATAAAGGAAGTTCATCACCCGAAACGTGAGAAAAATTGACTCCTGCTTGTTCAAAGGTTGCGCCATCACTTAAAACACGGGTAATACCTCCGCCATTACTCAAGCTATTATTGCTAACTTCTCTTTCCCAGTTATCAACAATAAACTGACTTTTACCATCTTCAGCTTCTAAAGCACGACAAATATCAGCCTGAAGTTTAATTAAAAACGCTTTTACAGCTGCAACATCAACCATTTCAAGATATACCTTTTAATACGTAGACGACTATCGCAAATAGTACTAATAATATGCCCAGCTCAAAAAACATAATAACCTCTGCTAAGTGTTAATTTATAAATAAGTGTTAATTTATAAATAAGTATTATTGCAAACCAAGTTTTTTCTCAAGGTAATGAATATTAGTCCCGCCTAATACAAAACCAGAATCATCCAGAATATTCATATGCAGAGGAATATTGGTTTTAATACCTTCAACAACCATTTCACGTAAAGCAGTTTTCATTCTAGCAATCGCAATTTCTCGAGTTGGGCCATAGGTAATCACTTTACCAATCATAGAGTCATAATATGGCGGTACGGAATAACCATTATAAAGATGGGAATCAACACGAACCCCTAAACCACCAGGCGCATGATAATAAGTAACTTTACCAGGTGATGGCATAAATGTTTCTGGATCTTCTGCATTGATTCGACATTCAACCGCATGTCCAGAAATATTTACCATCTCTTGAGTTAAGCTCAAAGGTAAACCAGCCGCAATTCTAATTTGCTCACGAACTAAGTCTATCCCAGTAATAAACTCTGTTACAGGATGTTCTACTTGTAAGCGCGTATTCATTTCAATAAAATAAAATTCATCATTTTCGTATAAAAATTCAAATGTTCCCGCACCTCGATATGCAAATTTAATACAAGCATCGGCGCAGCGTTGCCCAATTTGTTGACGAAGTTCATTGGATATTCCAGGAGCGGGTGCTTCTTCTATAACTTTTTGATGTCTGCGTTGCATAGAGCAATCACGTTCTGCTAAGTGAATCGCATGTCCATGTTCATCTGCTAATACTTGGATTTCAATATGTCGAGGGTTCTCTAAATATTTTTCCATATAAACTTGATCATTATTAAATGCCGCACCTGCTTCAGCTTTAGTCAAGTTAATCGCACTTAATAAGTTTGACTCGGAGCGAACCACACGCATCCCACGACCACCACCTCCACCAGAAGCTTTAATAATAACCGGATAACCTATTTTTCGACCTAATAAAATATTAGCTTCACTATCATCGCTTAAAAAACCATCAGAGCCGGGAACGGTTGGAACATTTGAGGCGATCATTGCTTCAATTGCCGCAACCTTGTCACCCATTAGACGAATGGATTCTGGTTTTGGACCAATAAATACAAAACCGCTTTTTTCAACTCGCTCTGCAAAATCAGCATTTTCAGATAAAAAACCATAACCTGGGTGAATTGCCTGTGCATCAGTCACTTCAGCGGTACTAATAATAGCTGGGATATTTAAATAACTTTCGATAGAAGGACTTGGCCCTATACACACTGATTCATCAGCCAATAAAACGTGTTTTAGATCTTTGTCAGCTTCAGAATGCACGGCAACTGTTTTGATCCCCATTTCTTTACAGGCTCTCAAAATTCGCAAAGCGATTTCGCCTCGATTGGCAATAACTATTTTTTCAAACATGATTTGCTCTTAACTTTAATAGAAGAATAAATAAAAAACGTAACTGAACAGTTACTAAAAAACATCAAATTAAAAACTAAAATATTTATTCAATCAACATGATAACTTGACCGTATTCAACTGGCTCACCACTATCAACACTAATCGATTTAATCACACCGCTTACTTCTGCTTCAATTTGATTTAACAACTTCATTGCTTCAATAATACAAAGAACATCTCCTTTAGCAACTGTTTGCCCAACCTCAACAAAGGGTTTGGCATTTGGAGATGGCGAACTATAGAATGTACCAACCATGGGGGATGTTACCTTATGATATGATGCCTCATCATCAACAATAGCTACCACCGGTGCAGCTTCAGTAACAGTTGGTGCATTATACACCCCTGGGGCTTGACCTTGGCCAGCAGGCATTTGCACCATTGGCATATTATCAGCAACGTTTGTCGATGAAGTAAAGTTGCGAGAAATTCTCAAGGACTCTTCTCCTTCCTTGATTTCAATTTCAGCAATATCAGAATCCTCAAGTAAATCAATGAGTTTTTTAATTTTTCTTATATCCATTAAGACGTCCTGTTGTGTGTTGTTGATACATGGTGCATCGCATATTCCAATGCCAGTTCATAACCTTTTACTCCCAGCCCTGTAATAACCCCTTGTGCTATATCAGAAAAATAGGAAATATGCCGAAACGATTCGCGCGCATAAACATTCGATAAATGAAGTTCAATAAAAGGTATGTTTACCGCAGATAAGGCATCTCTAATTGCGATACTGGTATGGGTAAATGCTGCAGGGTTTATAATTATAAAATCAATAGTTTGGTATGATTGATGAATATTTTCTATCAATTCTTTTTCACTATTACTTTGAAAAAACTCTAGTTGATGCTGATGTTTAACAGCAATAGCCGATAATGATGCTTGTATATCAGATAGAGTTGAATTGCCATAATGACCTGGCTCCCTAATACCAAGCATATTTAAATTGGGGCCATTAAGGATGCTAATTTTTGCCATATTACGAATAAAATCAATCAATTTTAAAAAGTTTATTTTGCATGACTTCGTAAAGTTTGTCCAGAAAATACATAGAAAATCAGCAAAAATTATTAAAATTGTACAGATTTGGTCACTTTTTCCTTACTGTGGCTGATAAAAGGAAGCAATCATATTATAGCTTCAAGCAAGCATTAGCTTATTTAATTGCTGGTATAATAAAACCATTGCTTTGCCACGATGACTTATTTGATTTTTTTTCTCAGCTGATAATTGTGCTGATGTACAGGAAAATTCAGGCAAGCAAAATAAAGGATCATAGCCAAAACCATTTTCGCCTTGCTCTTTATCCCCAATAACCCCCTTCCAATCCGATTGACAAATAATCGGCGTTGAATCCTCTGCATGAGACATATAAACTAATACACATTGATATCTTGCGCTACGTTGCTCCCAAGCTACATCTTTAAGCAAAGCTAACACTTTTTGATTATTTTTTTCATCTGTAGCTCCTGCTCCATATTCATCGGCTGAGAAACGCGCTGAATAGACTCCAGGAGCTCCATTTAAATAATCAATTTGCAGCCCTGAGTCATCGGCTATTGCGGCTAAACCGCTGACTCTTGCTGCATGTCTTGCTTTGATAATGGCATTTTCTACAAAAGTTGTTCCTGTTTCTGCAACTTCACTTACCTGAAACTCACTTTGAGCCACAATTTCTACGGGTAAATGCTCACAAAGTTGTGAAAACTCCACTAGCTTTCCTTTATTTCCACTGGCTAATACAATTTTTTTCATAATATTTGAGTTGAGCTTAATGCCAACTGTTGAGCGGATAATAAGTTTTTAACACCAATTTCTGCAATTTCCAGCATAGCATTTAATTCATCTTTAGAAAAAGTTACCCCTTCGGCAGTACCCTGTATTTCAATAAAACGTGATTTTTCATCCATCACCACATTCAAATCAGTTTCTGCACTAGAGTCTTCAATGTAGTCCAAGTCAAGAATAGGCTGCTCTTTAAATATTCCCACAGAAATAGCGGCTACTTGACTATGAATGGGGTTTTCCTTAAGCCATTTTTTCTTTAACATATAATTAACGGCATCAACCAAAGCAACATAAGCCCCCGTTATCGCAGCAGTTCTAGTGCCACCATCGGCTTGAATTACATCACAGTCAATGGTAATGGTATATTCGGTTAATTTGTTTAAATCAATAACCGCACGTAAAGAGCGCCCTATTAAGCGCTGAATTTCAAGCGTTCTTCCACTAGGTTTACCTTGCATTGCCTCACGGAACATCCTTTTTCCTGTTGCTCTAGGTAACATACCGTATTCAGCTGTCACCCATCCTGGTTTGTTTTTTTTCCCTCGTAAAAAACCTGGCACTTTATTTTCAATACTGGCGGTACAAATTACTTTAGTATCGCCTGTTGTAATTAATACCGAGCCTTCAGCGTGTTTTGTATATTGGCGGTAAATATTAATTTCTCGTTGTTGTGTTGCTAATCGTCCACTTGGGCGCATAAAAGTCCTTTAAATTAAGCTATTACAAAAAAGGGGAAATTATACTGATAAAAATAGAATCATACAAAGCTCTATCGTAATTATTTTCACATACTGTATAATGTACTGCTCGTGGATTTTTACAGGCACTAATATGGCAGGCGATAAAGAACTTAGAACACGCGTAAAACTACTAGGTAAAACACTTGGTGATGTATTTAAGGAACAAAGTGGTGATGTTATCTATGACTTAGTAGAGCAGCTTAGAATGGGTTATATTGATTTACATCAGCTTGATAACATTGAAAAGCGTAATGCCTTAACCCAGCAAATTGAACAACTTGACTCGAATTGTTTAATACAAATCATTCGTGCATTTAGTAACTACTTTAATTTAGTAAGTCTTGCAGAAGAGCTGCAACAACATAAAAATCGACGCAGACTTGCAAGCAAAAATGATTCATTATGGCAAGGTTCTTTTGAAGACACTATAGCTGAATTTAAACGTCAAAACATCAGTCCTGAAGAAATACAGATTTTATTAAATCAATTAACCTATATACCTGTATTTACCGCCCACCCTACTGAAGCAAAGCGCAGAACAGTTCTTGAATTATTAAGAAAAATTTTCATTACCACTGAACAATTGGATGATCCTCGCATTGGTAAACGCCAGCGTGATTTAATTCATTCACAATTGAAAAATGAAATTCAAACATTATGGAAAACCGATGAGGTAAGAACAAAAAAACCTTCGGTATTAGATGAAGTAAACAATGGTTTATACTATTTTAGAGAGTCGTTGTTTGATGCTATCCCAATAATTTATTCCTATTTATCCAATGCGATTCATACTCATTATCCAGATGATGCAGATGCTATTCTAATTCCCTCACTTTTACAGTTTGGCTCTTGGATTGGTGGTGATCGTGATGGCAATCCACATGTAACACCAGAGGTCACTATTTCTGCTGTTCGCTTGCAAAGTCGTGAAATATTAACTCGGTATATTAAAGATTGTAAAAAACTGTCTAAAAATTTGACACAATCAACAGCCTTCATCTCCACAGACGAACACTTTGATCAAGGCTTAGAAGATGATCTAGCACATTATGGGCATCTTTTTACCGCCAATAATAAACAATTTATAAATGAACCATACCGCAAAAAGTTATGTATTATGATTCATAAACTGCAATATCGATTAGATCAGCTTAATAGCAGAATTGAAAAAAGAGCAGCACCTCATAATTATCAAGGTTATAAATCTGAAAAAGAATTTTATCTTGATTTACAACTGATACATAACTCTCTCTGCTCACATGGTGATGCAGATATTGCTGCTGCAGAATTAAGCGATTTATTACGACTAGTGGAAACTTTTGGTTTTTACTTACAACACCTTGATGTCAGACAAGAGTCCACGCGTCATACTGAAGCTATTGATGAAATTTTACAACAACAAGCTATTTGCTCTAATTATCAAGAGTTAACGGAACAACAGCGGCTTGATTTATTAAGTAAAGAGATCCGCACTCATGAAGTAAGCGTTGTAAATATAGAACACTTGTCTGA
The DNA here is from genome assembly GCA_964391585.1 of uncultured Ectothiorhodospiraceae bacterium. Taxonomy (GTDB): domain Bacteria; phylum Pseudomonadota; class Gammaproteobacteria; order GRL18; family GRL18; genus JADGAU01. The sequence goes on along the minus strand of CAYMMQ010000005.1, from coordinate 8,571 downwards.
AAGAGTTCAAGACGTTTACCGTGTTTTCCCAGTATTACTAAAAATGCGTAAAGAAATCAGCCCTGAAGTCTTTGGTAGTTATGTTATTTCAATGACCCATACCGCAAGCCAAATTCTTGAAGTCATGTTATTGGCAAAGTGGTCAGGTTTATTAAAGTTAAGCGATGCTCATATTCCTGCAGATAGTGACTTTTGTTTAATCCGCATTTCCCCTTTATTTGAAACTGTGGAAGATTTAGAGCATATTGCCCCCGTTATGTCTCAATTATTTAGCAACAAAACCTATGCAAGTTTATTAAAGATTTCGGGGAATTTACAAGAAGTGATGTTAGGTTATTCTGATTCTTGTAAAGATGGTGGCATATTATCCTCTAACTGGAACCTATATGGTGCACAACACCAAATCACTGAACTTACAAAACAACATAATATTGATTTAAGGTTATTTCATGGTCGTGGGGGTACGATTGGTCGTGGGGGCGGTCCAACCTATGAAGCGATTTTAGCTCAACCCTATGGCACTGTTCATGGTCAAATTAAATTTACTGAACAGGGAGAGGTTTTATCCAATAAATATAGTAATACTGAAACCGCTATTTATGAACTAGCGATGGGGATTACAGGATTGATGAAATCCAGTAGCTGTATGATTTCACCTGCTCGAGATGAGAATAGAACGCATTTGAACTCGATGAAACAAATTACCACAACCGGAGAACACGTTTATCGTCAACTCACTGACAATACACCTGGCTTTTTAGATTATTTTTATGAAGCAACTCCTGTTAGTGAAATTGGGCTCATGAATATTGGTTCTCGCCCTTCCCACCGTAAACATGGAGATCGTTCAAAGTCATCTGTTCGTGCGATAGGCTGGGTTTTTGGCTGGGCTCAGTCAAGGCATACTTTCCCTGCTTGGTTTGGTATCGGCACGGCACTGGATTCTTTTATCAAGCAACATCCAGACAATATTCATGAACTACGTAATATGTATCAACAATGGCCATTTTTTAGAGCTTTATTATCAAATACTCAAATGGCATTATTTAAAGCTGATATGGATATTGCAAAAGAATACTCTTTATTATGCCTGGATCAAGAAGAAGGTAATCGTATTTATCAAATTATAAGTGATGAATACTATTTAACGGTTTCAACAATTTGTAGCGTAGCTGAAATTGATGAGCTATTAGAAGAAACTCCCGAGTTGAAATTGAGCTTGGAGCGGATCACTCCTTACTTAGACTCCTTAGTTCATATCCAATTAACCTTATTAAAACGCTTTAGAAACGAAAACTTAAGCGAAGAAGAACGAAATATTTGGTTAACACCTTTATTGCGCTCAATTAATGCTATCGCCAGTGGTATGAGAAATACCGGATAACATAAAAATTAGTATTGTGAAGCTTTCATAATATTTAAATTAGGGGCTAAATCTGCAATAAGTTTCAGCCCCTAATTTTTCCGAGTTTAATATGCCTTAGGATATACCCATCTTTACAATATTTTCAACTTCAAGAAAACAATTTTCGATAAACTTCCCTGCTTTTTAGAGGTTTATAATCCAAATAATGCTGCAAAATTCCTCTTAACAGCATTTTTATTTGTTTGTTAGTTTCATTATTACTAAAGTCTTCTGCAACTAAATCGGATAAAACTACTCCACTAATGGCATATAAAGATAATTGCGCAGGTGCTTTGTTTCGTAGAGAAGATAAGGCATCAACCATCCCATAATCAGGTAAAAAAATATACTCTCTGTTGCTACAAATATCAGCACCAGTTTCGCCATCATGCAGAAAATCAATCTGATATCCCAAATTAACTAACAAGTTGAGTTCAAAAACTCTCAAACAATTATCATCTAACGGTGAAGACGAAAATAATTGCCCTAAAGTGACTTTATAACATTGATAGAGTTGTGGATAACTTTCATGCTCTGGCAGCAAACGAAGTAATAACTCGTTCAGATAATAAGCACAATATAAGGGCTTATTTTGTGATAGGCTGTTAGTTTGGGAGTTATGAGAGTAATATTGTTGAGCTTCTGTTGAGGTGAGTATGGATAAGTTTTTTTTTAACAGATAATTAACCGTGATTTCTTGAAAAGCTTGTAAATTGATAAAGCATGATTTTTTTTTGTTTTTTGCATCTTTTGCTAAAAACCTCACCCTACCCTGATTTAAAGTAAAAGCATCTAATATTAAGCTATTTTCTTGATAAGGGTAAGTATGTAAAATGTAAGCTTCACTCGCTTCACATTCTGCAAATGACATAGTTAAAAACTTTCATCACTATAACCAAGACTTTTTATGGCTCGCTCATCATTTGACCAACCCGAGCGCACTTTTACCCATAGCTTTAATAACACTTTTTTCACAAATATTTGTTGCATAGCCAGACGAGCATTTGTGCCTATCAATTTCAATTGCTCACCTTTTTTACCAATAATAATACTTTTTTGATTATCTCTTTCTACCCAAATCAGAGCGGAAATTTTAATAATTTTAGCCGCTTCCTCAAACGCCTCAATTTCTACCGCTACCGCATAAGGTAGTTCCTGACCTAATAATCGCATCAATTGTTCACGGATCAATTCAGAAGCCAGAAAACGATCTGATTTATCGGTTAACTGATCTTCGCTAAAAATAGCTTCCGAGGTAGGTAGGTAGGTATGAATGCATTTTTCCAGTTTTTCAACATCAGCCATTTTCTTTGCACTCATCGGAAATATTTCAGCAAAGTTAAACTTGCTATTCAATGTTTGCAAATGAGGTAATAAGCTTTCTTTGTTTTTTTGTAGATCAATTTTATTTAATACTAAAAAGACAGCAACATTAGCTTTACTGATTTTTTTTAAGATCTGCTCATCTTCATCGGTAAAGCGTAATGCTTCTAACATAAAAATCACCACATCAACATCATTAATCGCACTATTTGCTTCTCGATTCATATAACGATGCATGGCAGTTGTTAGGTCATGATGTAACCCGGGAGTATCGATATAAATCGTTTGCGAATTTTCAGCACTTTTAACGCCTAAAATTCTATGTTGGGTGGTCTGTGGTTTTTTTGAAGTAATACTTAAATGCACACCTAAAATTGCATTAATTAATGTTGATTTTCCAACATTTGGCCTTCCAATAATAGAGACATAACCACAACGAAACTCATTACGATTAATAATGCCTCTATTTTTTCCTTGCATATTATTTACCTGGCTTTTCATTTTATTTTTTAGCTTTTTTCTCAATGCGTTTTAACACCTTCTCTGCAGCTTCTTGCTCAGCTCGACGGCGATTTTTAGCACTTGCGCTTAGTTGAATTTCCAGCTCGGAAATTGAGCATTGAATGGTAAAGGTTTGATTATGCTCCTCACCTTCTATTTTTAAAACTTGGTAATCAGGAAGTCCTAACTGCCGACCTTGTAAATATTCTTGCAGTCGGCTTTTAGCATCTTTAAGAATTAATAGATGCACCTTTAAAATTCGTTGTTGATACCAACGTAAGATACATGCTTTCACTTCATTTATATCAGAATCTAATAAAATAGCACCTATAATAGCTTCCATTGCATCCGATAAAATAGATTTTCGCCTAAAACCTCCGCTTTTTAACTCACCTCCACCTAATAAAAGGTAATCGCCTAGTTTAAATTCTTTAGCAATTTCTACCAAAGTTTCGCCTCGAACTAAAAGCGAACGGTAACGACTTAGCTTACCTTCGTTGTCATTCGGATAAACATCATATAAGGCTTCAGCAATAATAAAACCTAAAATAGCATCACCTAAAAATTCTAAGCGCTCATTATTTTTTTTACTATAACTTCGATGCGATAAGGCTTGTTTCAGTAAGTTAATATCTTTAAAGGTATAACCTAACTGACGACTAAGTCGGGAAAAATCTTGCTTCAATTTGCTTTTAACTCAACTAACTTATTATTTACAATCAAAATATAAATATCTTTTGCAAACTCAATTCGATTTTCATAATCCAAATAAACAGTCAACCGATTCGCATCTTCTCGAACAATTTCAAAGTCTGAAGTTTGAATATCTTTAATATCGTTGATACGTAGACGCTTATTAATCAAGGTTATAATTTCACTTTTGGATTTTTGAGTAATACCTGGCTCACTTTGCAAAGTAGTTAAAACATTCCCCATGGTGTGATTGTTGATAATTACCGGAAATAACAGCATCGCTAAATAAGCAAAAAAACCAGCTATGATGGCAACTATAATCCACCCCATAAAGGTAAACCCCTTCTGCTTTTTAAATGAAGCTTGATAATTAAATAAAGTCGGTTGCTTACCAGTTAATACATTTTTTTTCATACTTACCTCTTATTTTATGCGTGTACCAATTCTATTCCAAAAAAAGGCGTGTCCACTATCCCAGCTAAACCAAATAAAAAAAGCTTGCCCCACTAAATGATCAACCGGAACTGTTCCCCAATAACGACTATCATTACTATTATCTCGGTTATCACCCATCACGTAATATTGACCTTCAGGAACTGTAAAGTCAATACGATAATTTTTTGCCAAGTCGCTATTATACTGAGTCACATAATCTGTTGATTCTTCACGAATTAATATTTTATGTTTGATCCCTGTTAAGTCTTCATTTTTAAACAAGGCATTATTCATCTGTTCTCCTGAACCTTGCCCGGTATAACGCCCAAGGTAAGTTTGTGGAACTTGTAACCCATTGACAGTTAACTCTTTGTTAGTATATACGATTTTATCACCAGGAATACCAATAACACGTTTAATATAGTTGATCTTTGGATCGCCTGGGTAACGAAAAACAGCAACATCTCCACGTTCAGGTCGGCCAGTATTAAAAATTTCTGTATTTAATACCGGCAAACGAATACCATACGAGAACTTACTGACTAGGATAAAATCACCCACCCATAAAGTTGGCATCATCGACTGTGATGGAATACGAAATGGCTCAAAAATAAAAGAGCGGACGACTAAGACAATAAAAAAAACAGGGAAAAGTGAGCGTGCATAATCAATGATTATGGGTTCTTTTGCTTCTTGTTGGCTGTCAGTTAATTTCTGCAAGCGTGCTTTTTCAAAGAACAACTTATCTATTAACCAAATTGTGCCGGTTACAAAAGAAAGAACTACTAAAAAAAGTGCTATATCAAAATCCATTATATTTCCAATTTTATCCGTAAGTTAGTAAATACCAATATGCTAATTATCACCATTAAGTTTGTAATACTGCCAAAAAAGCTTCCTGAGGGATCTCAACGCTGCCAATATTTTTCATTCTCTTTTTACCCGCTTTTTGCTTTTCTAATAACTTACGTTTTCGTGAAACATCCCCACCATAACATTTGGCGGTTACATTTTTTCTTAAAGCTTTAACATTGCTTCTAGCGATCACTTTTGAACCTACGGCCGCTTGAATAGCAACATCAAACATTTGCCTTTGAATGATTTCCTTCATTTTCTCAACTAAAACACGCCCTTTACTAATAGACTGATCTCTGTGCACAATAATCGATAATGCATCAACCACTTCTCCATTAATCAAGACATCAAGTTTTACCAAATCTGCTACTTGAAAACGATCAAATTGATAATCCAAAGATGCAAAACCTCTACTCACGGACTTGAGTCGATCAAAAAAGTCTAAAACCACTTCATTTAACGGTAACTCATAGACCATGCTCACTTGGGCTCCTAAATATTGCATCTTTTGCTGTATGCCACGTTTTTCTTGACATAAGGCCATCACATTGCCCACATAGTCTTGAGGTAATAATAAATTTGCAACTATAATCGGCTCTCTGATTTCAGATAAACGTGAGAGGTCAGGCAGTTCGGCAGGATTATCAATATAGATGAGTTCACCATTTGATAAAGCAACTTCATAAATAACCGTAGGAGCAGTGGTAATCAGGTCAAGATCATATTCTCTTTCTAGGCGCTCTTGCACAATTTCCATGTGCAACATACCCAAAAATCCGCAACGAAAACCAAAACCTAATGCTTGCGAGTTTTCTGGCTCAAAAAATAATGCTGCATCATTAAGCTTTAACTTTGATAATGCCACACGTAAGTTTTCATAATCATCCGAGCTGATAGGAAACAAGCCTGAAAAAACCCTTGGTTGAACTTCTTTAAACCCCTTTAAAGGCTTTAAATCTTGATGATCTAACGTGGTCAGAGTATCTCCTACAGGAGCACCATAAATATCTTTAATACCAGCAATAACAAAACCAACTTCACCAGCACGCAGACATTCACTCTCTTCTGCCCTAGGAGTAAAAATTCCCACACTATCAACATGATGTGATTTTCCAGTAGACATCACATACATTTTATCTTTTTTACGTAAGGTACCTTCAACAACTCGTACTAAAGAAACAACGCCTAAATAGTTATCAAACCAAGAGTCGATAATCAATGCCTGTAATGGCGCATCAGAATCTCCTTGCGGAGCTGGAATATCCTTAATTAAATGTTCTAAAACATCTCTAATGCCTAAACCCGTCTTTGCACTACAATGCGGAGCATTTTCTGCTTCTACCCCAATAATATTTTCTATTTCAGCGATAACTCTTTGCGGCTCCGCCGCAGGTAAATCAATTTTATTAATAATCGGAACAACAACTAAACCTTGCTCTAATGCAGTATAGCAATTAGCAACACTTTGTGCCTCAACACCTTGAGAAGCGTCAACCACTAATAAAGCACCTTCGCAGGCGGCTAATGATCGTGAAACCTCATACGAGAAATCAACATGTCCTGGGGTATCAATAAAATTTAACTGATAACAAAGCCCATCATCGGCAATATAATCTAAAGAAACGCTTTGAGCCTTAATCGTTATCCCCCGCTCGCGCTCGATATCCATTGAATCAAGAACTTGCTGTTGCATATCACGGTCTTCTAGACCACCACATAATTGAATAATGCGATCAGAAAGAGTTGATTTACCATGATCAATATGTGCAATAATTGAAAAATTACGAATTCTATCCCTATCGTATTTTTTGGTTACCGTGTTTTTTGAAGACAAAAATCTATCCTTAATTTAAATATTAATCTGGAAGAATAACTGGAAGAACAAAAAGTGGTAGATTCTAACAAATATACAGAAAATTATCAGCTGTTTTTGCTATTAAAACATAAGAAAACAACTTAAAAAGTAAAGTTGGATAAGCTATATTTACAATGATGAGGTATTTGAGGATTAATTTTAGCCTAATTAAATATCAATGTAACTTCTTTGAATCGATGAAACTCATTTTCAAGTACTTTTTTTCAAGTACTTTTTTCAAGTACTTTGAAATTCAAGAAATTGGGCTATATGTCAACTTCATATAAAGTATAAACCCCTGTCTTACCTTTAAGTTGAGACTGATGAGATTTAGGATTTTTAATATATTTTTTTGCATGCTCATACGCGGACTCAGAAATCAAAAGCTGAGAACCAAAATTTTTATTAGCCTGCTCTATCCTACTTGCAAAATTAACGGTATCTCCTATTGCCGCAATTTTAGTCATCGGACCGGTACTCATATGACCGATGATGGCAGATCCATAATGAATACCTGCTCGTAAACCAAATGAGTGAGAGTAAATACTTTGCAAGTATTCATTAAACTGCTGTAATTTATTGTGCATGGCTTTCACAGTATGAATAGCATCCATGACCAGATCATCTTCTTTGTTACACACACCAAACAGAATAAGCATGCCATCTCCTGCTACATCACTTATCACGCCACCATGTTTGGTCACAATATCATTCATGATTAGGTAGTAACGATTGAGCACATGAACGACGTCGTAGGCAGGAATTGATTCAGCAAAAGAGGTGTAGTTAGCCAGATCAGTAAATAGAACAGCAATATCCTTTTCTTGACCCAGTGAGTTCTCATCATGACTGGCCAATTGGTCACTAATAATTTGTGCATCAAGATCATCTACAACCAAACGACGGATTTCAATATTGCCACGAATTCTTGTCTGACAAGCAAGACGTATATTATCAGGCAAGCCAAGTAGCTCCTTCATTTTTGTTTCAGCAGCATTTCTAGGCTCACAAAACTCCAGTCCAGCAATAACATCTACTCTACAGGTCGAGCAGCGCGCATTGCCACCACAAGCGTGGGTATGTTTAATACCCGCTTGTAGTGATGACTCTAAAACAGTTTTCTGATTGGGTGCAGCGAGGCTTTTATGATCAACTTTTGAATATATGTAGTTTATTTTACACCTCCATATTTAAGTTCTGTAAGCCCTACTATATCACGCTTTTTATACGAGAGAATATTCTAATTAATTTTTTCTATCGCTACTCGGAAGCATACCTTTCTTTTTTTATCAAGTGATGATAAAAAATGCTACATAAAAGTAACGATTCATTACTTAGCCACAATAAAATACAATCTTCAATTATCAACTGCATAGCTAATATTTCAGGGATTTCTGTTTAAATAAAAAAAAATTAGATTACCATAAGCCATTGATGTCAAAAACGCTTTAATGAACCCACTGTGAATGATTGTGTTTATAGTCTTACAAGGGTAAAATATTGA
>CAYMMQ010000004.1:43257-44860 GCA_964391585.1 uncultured Ectothiorhodospiraceae bacterium | reverse complement strand
ACCGATCTCAGGAACTTCAATCGTAAATAGCTCAGTTAGTAATTCTGGGGTAATTCGACTTAAACGTAATAAGGGGCCACGCATTTCTTCTTTAACTTCTTTTAAGTGACCTCTTATTCTATCGCCGATACGCACCTGCTCTCTAGGGATCATATCTTCCCTAGCAATTAATGCTTCAACATTAGAGCCTATATCTAATATTAGGCCACCTCTATCATGACGTTTTACCGTGCCACGGATCATCTCGCCAATACGATCTTTAAATTTTTCAACAACTTGGAAACGTTCGGCTTCTCTTACTTTTTGCACAATTACTTGTTTGGCGGCTTGCACAGCAATACGACCAAATTCGATGGATTCGATTTCTTCTCGAATATAGTCACCTACTTTTTTATCAGGATATTCATCTTTGGTACGAGAAAATAACAATTCTTTATCTTGAAACTCTAATAATTCGGTATCATCATCCAGAATTCGCCATTGACGATAGGTTTTATAATCACCAGTGACACGATCAATTTCGACCCGAATATCAATATTCTTGTCACTTTTTTTCTTAGTTGCAGATGCTAACGCAGCTTCAAGAGCATCAACGATAACTTCTTTTTCAACTTGTTTTTCGTGGGCAACCGCATCAATTACCAATAACATTTCTTTATTCATTTTAATACCTTAATGAAAATTTAACGTAAAAATATTTTTCCATCATTAATATTGCATCACCAGATTTGCTTTTTTAATCAAATCAAAGGGAATAGAAACTAATTCACCATCAGTCTCTAATTCAATATTAATCTCTTGTCCTTCATTGTTTACTGCTATGATGACGCCTCGATACCTTTTTCGATTTGTCGTTGGCAATGCACGATGTAGACTCATCTTTATTTCTTCTCCAATAAAACGTTGATAGTGTTCACTACTGAACAATGGTCGCTCTAAGCCAGGAGAAGAAACCTCAAGTGTATATTCACAGCTAATCGGATCTTCCACATCTAACACAGCACTAATACGCCGACTTACATCAGCACAATGGTCTACATTAATGCCGTTTTTATGATCAATATACACTCTTAATATTGAACCTTTTTCATGATTTATATACTCCAAACCCACAAACTCAAACGCCATCGAAGCAACGATAGGTTCTATATACTGTTGTAAATCATGTGCCGTTACAGCCATAAACTAAATGCCTATAAATAAAAAAAGGGCTAAAAGCCCAGTGTAAAAGATGATGTCAATCCTACTTAATACGAGGATGTTTGTAGCCTACATCAAAAGAGAAAATATAATTTTCTCGGTAAAGCGGAGTATTATAGTTGGAGAAGGATTATAAATAAAGAAGTTTATCAAAAACATCCTTCTTTTTATCAAACTCACTCCATTATTTAGCTCGCTATCTACCTTTTTTCATCACTTTGCCAGATTCCGCTCGCTGTTTACGAACAGCTTTTGGATCTGCTATTAATTCCCGATAGATTTCTATGCGATCTTTATCTTGCAATACCTTTGTTAGAGGGGCTACTTTCGAAAAAACCCCAACTTTATTGATGGTTAAGTCAATTTCAGGAAAGTCTATGGGAATACCTGACTTTTTAATAGC
>CAYMMQ010000004.1:40213-43157 GCA_964391585.1 uncultured Ectothiorhodospiraceae bacterium | reverse complement strand
GGGAACTAAAGCATTTTTATCTATAATTGTCATAAGCCAACCATGTTTTTTATTAGCGTTAAAACCCCTAACACATTCAAAAACACCAAAATAACAGCCGTTGGCGCAACGTATTTCAACAAAATCTGCCATGTTCTATACAACATTGAGTCGATTGAGAGTTCATTACGTGAAATATTCTCAGGCATTAACCAAGCCGCAAAAATTGCTATCAATAAACCACCAAGAGGAAGCATAATATTAGACGTTAAATAATCCAGCAGATCAAAAAAAGTGGCATTATTTAAAATAACAATTTCACTACCTGCAATATTAAAAGCCTGAGAAAAGGTTACATCGGCTAAAAGATTAAAAGAAAAAACTGTTAACAAGCCCATCAACCAAACTAAAAATCCAATATATAGGCATGTTTTATGTCTACTAAGATTAAATTTCTCCATCGTCCATGCCACAGCAGGTTCAATTAAGGAGATACTCGAAGTCCATGCAGCAAACACCAATAAAATAAAGAACAAACTTCCATAAAAACTACCACTATCCATATGCCCAAAGGCTAATGGCAAGGTTTCAAAAATCAGACTCGGACCTGCGGCTGGCTCTAAACCATTAACAAAAACTATCGGAAAGATAACCATACCAGCAACTAAAGCAACCACTGTATCCATAACCGCCACCCAAATGGTAGCAGCTGTAATTGAGGCCGTTTGAGGCAAATAAGAGCCATAAACCATAATTGCCCCCATACCTAAGCTTAAGGTAAAAAAAGCATGCCCCATTGCAGATAAAACGCCATCAGCTGATATTTTGCTAAAGTCAGGTTCAAATAAAAAACGCAGTCCTTGCATGAAAGCACCAGAGTTAATGGAATAAACTAATAGAATAAGTAAAATTAGTAGTAAAAATGGCATTAAAAATATCACCGCTTTTTCAAGCCCTTTTTGAACCCCCCGCGCAACAACTCCCATGGTTAAAATAATAAAAGCAGAATGCCAGATTAATAAAATAAATGGGTTAGCAACCATCTCGCTAAAAATACTTTTCACTTCTAAAGCTGCTTGCCCTAAGAATAAACCACTTGCAACTTTGGGTACATAGGCCATAGCCCATCCAGCAATAACACTGTAATAAGATAGGATCAAAAAGCCTGCTAAAACACCTATGCCCCCCAAGAATCGCCAAGATGATGATGTTCCCGCTTCTTGAGCTAAATCTTTTAAAGCATTAACGGGATCTTTTCGCCCTCTTCGCCCTATCATAATTTCAGCCATCATAATAGGAATACCTATTGCAACAATACACATCAAGTAGACAAGCACAAAAGCCCCGCCTCCATTTACTCCAGTGATGTAAGGAAATTTCCAAATGTTTCCTAAACCAACAGCTGATCCGGTTGCTGCTAAAATAAAAACTAAACGTGATGACCAAAACTCATGGACATTAGGGCTTGTATTTGCCATAAAACACCTAAACATTAAAACGATGGGCTCACATATTATCATAATGACCCTATCTATTTCACCTGTTTAGCAACACTGTTTTGCGTTCATTTATACTTTTTGAGTATAATCACAGCCGCACCAATCATTTTAAGGAAAAATTACCCCATGGCTTCCAAAAAACCTAAAGCTACATCCAATACTATTGCTCAAAATAAAAAAGCAAGACATGATTTTATCATTGAAAAAGACTTTGAAGCAGGGATAGCCTTAGAAGGCTGGGAAGTTAAAAGTATACGCGCAGGAAAAGTACAGCTTCGTGACAGTTATGTCATTATGGTTGCTGGGGAAGCGTTTTTACATGGTGCCATTATTTCACCTTTATTATCGGCTTCCACGCATATCGTTCCTCAACAACAGCGTCTGAGAAAATTATTATTACACCGTAATGAGTTGGCTTCCTTAGTCGGAGCTGTTGAGCGAAAAGGTTATACGATTGTTGCCTTAAGTATGTATTGGATGCGTGGTAGAGTAAAATGTAAAATTGCTTTAGCTAAAGGTAAACACCTTTACGATAAACGCGCCTCTGAAAAACAGCGCGATTGGGAAAGAGAAAAGTCCCGTTTAGCCAAGATCAAATAAAAATTCGATTTGTTTCATTTTATCAAGCAAAAAAATCACTGCCTTGTGCTTCTATATAATGAATCAACTCATCCTTGCGAAAATAAAACATGGAGTCTGGAATTCCTTTTTGAGCTATTTTTTGATACAAAACATTCTTATCAATATTAACAATGTTTGCTATATCATCAGCAGAAACAAAAGATAACTCGGCTTTCCCTGCTTTGTCTGAGCTTTCAGCTAATAAATGGCATATACTTCTAGTGTGACTGACTAGTTTTAAAGGGGCTACTATTAAAGATTGTTGTTTTATTTGTACTTTAATCAAACCCAAATCGGACATTTGTTTTAGTTCATTAGTAACCTGTGACGTTGGCATACCAATAATATCACTGATAAGTTTTATTACTTTCAAATAAGGAAGATCTATTTCAAGTGAATCTGTCACTAAGATTGTCCTTAAGTGTGCTAGTGATTCAGCCTGCATTTTCAGGATATGGGCAATTGATATTTTAGGATCAACAATAGAAGTATCTTTTGCTGCTTTTTCACTCAAAAAAATGACACTTTTAATTAGGGTACGAATAATTCCCTGTCCTAGTATGCCCGCTTTACTCAATTCCTCATTAAGAAATGCTTCATCAAATATATATAGAATTGTTGGTTTGATTGCGACTGCGGTGGCGCTCCGTTTAGATTTTGTTATAATCGCCATTTCGCCAAAACAGCTACCTTTTTTTAATTTTTGCAGAACAGTTTTCTTTTGCCCTCGCTCAACTGATAACTCAATTTCACCTTCCTTAATAATAAAAGCTGTATTTCCAGGGCTATTTTCTTTGAAAACAGTTTGCCCGCTTAAATACTCTTTAAGTATTGGTTTTGTCATA
>CAYMMQ010000004.1:36726-40113 GCA_964391585.1 uncultured Ectothiorhodospiraceae bacterium | reverse complement strand
TTTATCATTGTTAAAGTTTTCACATTTTACCGCATCTTTCTCAGTCATTAACACGATTAAATCATCATCAAATTCAATATCTTGTAACTGATAAATATGATGATCCCTAAAAGCATGTTCAATAACATCAATCCCTGCACTACGTAATTGTTGAAAAAAACGCTGTGGATTACCAATACCTGCTACTGCATGAACCGTATGTTGCTTAAAATAGTTTATATTTTGTCGGTTTTTTGGCTGATTAAGCTGAAAAACATCAGCAAACTTCAATGACATACTAATACTATTCGTTGCTAATGAATTGATGTTGGATGCGTCAAATTTTGCCTGGTGATAAAAAACATAATCAACTTCATCTAATCGCTTAATTGACTCACGCAAGGGCCCTGCAGGTAAATGCCAGCCATTACCAAACATTTTTTGCTGATCAATCACCGCTATTTCAACATCTCGGTTTAAAGCATAATGCTGCAAACCATCATCCGATAAAATAACTTGATAGTTATCTTGATAGTTATATTGTTGTAGCAGTTGCACAGATTGATAACGTGAACGCCCAATCACCACTGGAACATTCGTTTTGCTTGCAATTAACTTTGGTTCATCACCCACTTGATCTGCGGTCATTTCTGCTGTTAACAACACACTTTGACCTTGCTGATACAAGTGATGTTTTGCACCATAGCCTCGACTGATCACGGCGACTCGAATACCTTTATCAAGCAATTGCTGTAACAGAAAAATCAATAATGGGGTTTTGCCTGTTCCTCCTACAGAAATATTTCCAACGATAACAATCGGCACTTCTGCTTGATGAGTTTTTAATAAACCTAGCTTATAGCATGCTCTACGGACAACAACAATACTGTAAAAAACCAAGGATAAGGGATAAAGTAAAAAGCTCAGCCAATTTTTACTTTGCCAATACGAAGTAATCTTAAGCATCTAATCGGGTTTTACTGCAGCAAAGGTCAAATGGGTTAGCTGTAAACGCCTAGCAACATCCATCACTTTCATCACTTGCTGATGAGAAGTGTTTTTATCTGCTGAAATCACAATTTGAGCGTCTTTTTTATCTTTAATTATTTTTTCAAGCTGATGCATTAAAGCTTCAGCACTGATATCCGTTAATTTGTTTTGGTTAATGTAAAATTGATTTTCTGCATCAATAGCAATATTAATTGATTTGTCCTCTTTATTGCTCTGCTCTCCTTGAGCTTGTGGTAAGTCAATACTTAATTTAGATTGATGCTCAAAACTAGTTGATACCATAAAAAAAATGAGCAACAAAAAAACCACATCAATCAATGGGGTTAAGTTAACATCAATATCCTCAACTTCTCTACGCCTGAAATTCATGTTATTCCTGCTTTAAACTCTGATTTTTTTTATTATCTCTATCACCGTGTAACACCTCAATTAAATAAATCGCCTGCTCTTCCATTTGTAATAATAACTCATCCACACGACGACGTAAAAAGCGATAAAACATCAAACTGGGAATTGCTACAGTTAGACCGGCGGCCGTAGTTAATAAAGCCTCTGAAATACCACCTGCCAACAAAGCAGCATCACCAACACCAGAGGTAGTAATCACGGTAAAAACTTTTATCATACCAATTACCGTACCTAATAATCCTAACAAAGGGGTAATAGCTGAAATAGTACCCAAAGTATTAAGGTAACGCTCCAACTCTAATGCGACTTGTCTGGCAACTTCTTCAATACTTTCTTTCATTAAATCACGCTCATAATGCAAGTTATTCAAAGCTGTTGCCAAAACACGTCCTAGGGGCGAGTTATAACGCAGTTTATCCATAACTTCTGAGCTAATAGCATTTTGACGGTATAAATTTGAGATCTGAAAAGCTAAATCTTTAGGAGCAACTCTCACAGGACGTAAATACCACAGCCTCTCAATAATAATGGTTAGAGCGATAATAGAACAGAAAATAATGGGAGCCATTACCCAGCCCCCGGCGACGATTAAATCAAACACAGTTTCCCCTTTTTGGATCGGTTAAAACACGGCTGTATTCTAACACTATTCACCGCTTGAATATAAGTTTAATTCGCTTTATACGCTCTGTTCCAATAACGTTGTTTATCACGTCGATAAATAAACAGTAACGGTTGCTGAAACTTCATTGTACTTAACAATTGAATCATCCCATTTTCTGTTGTCAATAAATCACTACCATATTGCTTAAATCGCTCGACTACCTCCGTGGCTGGAAAATGAAAGTGGTTGAGATATGCGGTGGAAAAAATCACCTGTTTGGGCATGGTTTTTTGAATAAATAACTCACTTGAAGAGGTTTTACTGCCATGGTGCGCCGCAACTAATACATCAATATCATTTAAAATGTTTACATCTTGGGAAATTGATTTTAAATAAGCAGGACTAATAATTTTCCGTTCAATTGTTTTATCAATATCACCCACTAACAAAGCCGAAAAACCCGATTTAGCCTCTATCAATAATACACAAGAAGCATTATTGTTATTTTTTGTTGCGAACACTTGATTATCTTGCTTAAATTTTGAGTAGATTAAACTAAAACGAACACCATCCCACTGCCAACTATCACCACGCTTACATGCTTGAGCGGGAGAAGAAAGTAATACACTCAATTGATATTTTTTCTCTACCCTGCTGGGTTCACCACTAATGACTTTAGCTGTGTTTATTTGCTGTAATAAAGCTTTGGCTGCAGAAGCATGATCATCATCAGCATGACTTAAAACAAGCAAATCAAGGCGGTGGATATTTTCATAGCGTAAAAAGGGTAAAATTACCCTATTTGCCATATCAAAGCTGGGGGAAAAATATCGCCCCGTATCATATAACATGGTATGTTGAGCGGTTTGGATCGCCACTGACAAACCTTGTCCTACATCCAATACCGATAATTTAAACTGCCCATCAATTGGTTTTTGACTCATTTGCCATGCATTAGAAAGCCATGAACGCGGCAGAACTAACATCAAAAAAAATGGTAAAAACACAATCAAACTGAACCATTTATAGCGGCTTTTTCGTTTAAAGAACAATATGCAAACAACAGCTAACACACTAAGTAATAAAGCCAATTGTTCTAAGGTCAAATACAACAAGTTAAACTCAAAATGGCTTAAATATTCCACTAAATTCCATGCAGGGAGCATTAAAGAGGCATTAAGGCTAAATAAACTATTGGCTAAAGTGGGAGAAATCAACAACACAGATGCCGAAAACAAACTAAAAGGAATAATTATAAAGCTCATCCACGGCACCATAATCAGGTTTGCCAATGGCGCAAGCAGAGAAACTTTGCCAAAAAATACAATCGTTAGAGGCAACAAAGCAACAAACAATACCAACTGGATATAAATAAGACTTTTCAA
>CAYMMQ010000004.1:3137-36626 GCA_964391585.1 uncultured Ectothiorhodospiraceae bacterium | reverse complement strand
GAAATTTTAAGCCTAAATAAAATAGCCCCTAAAACAATCATTACCATAATCAATGCCCGTTGGGTGGGGATAGAAAAACCGGCTAGTGCCGCATAAATAAAAGCAAACAACAAAGCCACTATGGCCGCACCATGTTGAGCAGGAACTTTTTTAAGCAAGCTTTCGGATAAAGAAAATAATCGTCTGGCAAAGAAAAAACCAATGCCAGCAATTAAACCAATATGCAGCCCCGAAATGGCCATTAAATGATTGGTTGAAGTACCACTAAAAACTTGCCATTGTGCAGGACTAATATCTGATTTAATACCCAAGACTAATGCAAGAAAAACGCCTTTAAAGGGATTTTCCGCTAATTGTTGTTGCAACTGATGAGCAACTTGTTGTCGCCAGCGATCCAACAGGTAATCCAGACCACTAGCTGACGCTATTTTTTTATTCTCATCCCCAAGACGAACATAACCAGTGGCTCTAATTTTTTGTTCAAACAATTTTTTTTCATAATCAAAACCACCGATATTCATCAAGCCTGAAGGGGGTTTTAGTTTGACTTTAAACTGCCAAATATCACCCACCTTTAATGTTTGAGCAAAA
This sequence comes from uncultured Ectothiorhodospiraceae bacterium, assembly GCA_964391585.1. Classification (GTDB taxonomy): domain Bacteria; phylum Pseudomonadota; class Gammaproteobacteria; order GRL18; family GRL18; genus JADGAU01. Next base: position 36,035 of record CAYMMQ010000004.1, on the reverse strand, counting down.
GCTTTGCTTACTTGATACCAACTTAATTTTATTTTAGTATTAACCTTAAACAAGCCCATTTCGGGCATTTGTAAAACCTTAGCATCAAATTTCACATAACCATCCCCTCCTCTACCCCAACTTGAAGCAAATGTATTGGGATAAAAATTCGGAATGCTATCAATTTGTGCCTGAAGAATAAGCTCCTTTTTCACCCACTCTGCAGCTAATTGACTCTCAATAACTCGATAAACCTGAAACCAGGTCAAGTTAAAGGAAAAATTAAAAACTAAGATAAAAATTAAAAATTGATATGCGCGTTTTTTATGCTGGTAAGATGCTTTGAAATACCCTAAAATAAAGGCGCTTAAGATAAGCGTCAATGAGAAAAAAGTCAGTAACCATAAATTGTTTTTATCCAATATGGCTAGTTGATGAACAGCTAGATTAGCAAGTAAAAAAACTAGACTGTAAATTCTCAAAACCGCTCCTTAAACCAATTTTTCGCTTTTAATAAAAAGAAAATATGCCAAAAAAGTTAATCAAAAAGTATATGCCTAAAGCACATGAGGTCAAAGAAAATAAGACCTTACAAATTTTTGGCACCTTATTACACGATCCTTTTTTATGGCATTTTAATCGTCATAGTATATCAGGGGCTTTTGCAGTAGGGTTATTTTGTGCCTTTGTTCCCATTCCCTTTCAAATGGTATTATCAGCGGCAATTGCTATTTTTTTTCGAGTGAATTTACCTCTTTCGGTTGCATTAGTCTGGATCTCAAACCCCATTACCATGCCCCCTTTATTTTATGGTGCTTATAAATTAGGGGTATTTATTTTAAATGAAACACCCGAAGAATTTGCCTTCACTCTCAGTTGGGAATGGTTAATGAATGGTTTAAGTACTATTTGGCAACCTTTTCTCCTAGGCTGCTTTATTGTTGGCTCAATAAGTGCTGTTAGCTCCTTTGTGATTATCCGAATTTTATGGCGCTACCATATTATTAAAAGCTGGAAGCAACGAAAAAATAAAACTAAAAAGCTCAGTTAAAGCTCCTGTAGTTTTCCTTCGGATAACACAAATTTTCGACTCATTTTATCTGCAAGCATTTGATCGTGGGTAACAACAACCAAACTGGTTCTTAAGCTTTGGTTTAAGCTCAATAATAAATCATAAACCTGCCCTGCGGTTTTATTATCTAAATTTCCAGTAGGTTCATCTGCCAGCACACATAAGGGTTGTGTGACCAAGGCTCGAGCTATCGCTGTTCGTTGACGTTCGCCACCAGACATTTCTGATGGTTTATGCGTCAAGCGATGAGATAATCCGACTTGCTCTAGGATTTGTGTTGCCGCATTTATTGCATCAGTTGTTTTATCACCACGGATCAGTAATGGCATACAGACATTTTCCAAAGCAGAAAATTCTGCTAACAAGTGGTGAAATTGATAGACAAAACCAAAGTTTTTGTTGCGAAAGCTTGCCATCTTATTGTCTGATAATAAACCAATATCTTGCCCTGCGACTTCAACGCTACCGTTTTTAGCGTGTTCCAACCCACCCAGCAAATACAATAGAGTGCTTTTTCCAGAGCCTGATGCCCCAGTAATTGCAACCGTTTCACCGTTGTTGATCGTAAAATTTAATTGTTGGAAAATATCAATTCGCTGATCGGCATCATCAAAATATTGAGCTAAATTTGTACAGCGAAATAACACTTGCTGATGTTCATTATTCATATCGTAGCGCCTCAGCAGGTTTAACACAAGATGCTCGCCAGGCCGGAAAAATAGTGGCTACAATGGTTAAGAAAAACGCGATACAAGTGATTAATCCCACATCGGGCCAACTTAAATGAGCCGGAAGCTCGGTGATCAAATAGACATCGGCAGATAAAAATTTCACGCCTAGAATACTTTCAATAAAAGGCACAATAGTATTAATATTTAACACGGTTAAAATCCCGGTAATTAAACCTAACAAGGTACCTACTACACCAATAATACTGCCTTGAAAAATAAAAATCCGCATAATTTGACCACTACTAGCCCCCAAAGTTCGTAAAATGGCAATATCGGCATTTTTATTATTCACAACAATGACTAAAGTGGAGACAATATTAAAAGCGGCTACTGCAACGATTAACGATAAAATAATAAACATCATGGTTTTCTCAATTTTAATCGCCCGAAATAACGTAGCGTGATATTGAGTCCAATCAATCACTCGGTAATACCCTGGTAAACTAGCAGCTATATTTCGGCTAATCTGAGGTGCTTGATACAAATCAGTTAATTTTAAGCGGATCCCAGAGACTTCGTTTTTCATTTTAAATAACTTTTGTGCATCTTCAATACGGATCAGAGCCATTTGTGAGTCATATTGATTATGTCCGACATTAAAAATACCCACCACGGTAAAACGTTTCATTCTTGGCATTACCCCCGCAGGGGTAACATTCATTGATGGGATAACTAAAGTAATTTTATCACCAACAAATGTGCCTAAATTACGGGCTAAATACTTGCCTAATAAAATACCAAACGGTTTTGTTTCTAAGTCCTGATAACTCCCATCGGTGATTTTTTGATCCACTTGGGCCACGGTTTTTTCTTGCTCAGGATCAATTCCCCTAACCGCAACACCTTGTACATTACTCCCTTTTAATAACATGCCTTCTCGCATGATATAAGGAGCGGTAGCAGTAACATCTTTGTTTGAGCGAATCGCCTGTTGTATGCTTTGCCAATCAGTCAATAAACCCGAAGCACTACTAATAGTAGCGTGAGCTGTCATACTCAGCACGCGATCACGAATTTCTTGCTGAAAACCATTCATCACCGAGATCACGGTAATTAAAGCCCAAACACCAATGGCAATGCCAATAAAAGAACTCATGGTAATAAAGGACACAAATTGATTACGTCGTTTGGCTTTGGTATATCTTAGCCCAATAAAAGCTGAAAGAGGTTTAAACATAAAGAATTGTCATTAAAGTGTAAAAATCAAACCGAGATAATGCTACATTGTAAGCAAATCGTCAAGTTATGATCTTTTAGCGTAGAGATATATGATTAATTATATTTTTTACTCAAAGATTTAATGAATAGCCAATTTAAAGTTTTACAATGCTATAATTAGAGCAAATCTTGGATGAGAAATTGATCCGTCTATATCATTAAAGGAGCCTAAAGTGGCAAATAAACAGAACTTATTTATCTATGTTGTTTTTTTTCTAGGATTTCATTTATCTGTTAATGCTGCTACGCTTAGTGGCAACATTACTTTAGATCAACAATCTGCCTCTGCTATCCCAGTTGCAATTTATGATAGCTCGTGGGAGTTCATATCAGAAACACTCACCGATAGTTCAGGGAATTATAGTCTTAATGTTGATAGCGGCAGTTATTATATTTATGCCTATAATGCTAATGAAAGCGGCTATATGTCGAAGTACTACAGCAGTTATGGTCAGGCATATAGCTATGATCTGGCTACTTTAGTTAATACTTCTGATAGTTCTGCATCTAATATTAATTTTTCTCTAACAACGCCCGGGGTTATCAGTGGAAATGTCACTAATGGAGCAACAGCTTTATCCAACCAGTATGTTCAGGTTTTTGATGAAAATTCATTGCTGGTAAGCTGGAATCTCACCGGGGAAGATGGTAGTTACAGCCTTGGGCTGGATCCAGGTAACTATACATTATACTTTTATGATCCCACTGGTTTTTATACGAGTCAAAGTTATTCTTCATCAATTGCTGTTAGCAGTAACTCAACAAATAATAATATAAACTTTTCTGTTACCCAGGCAAATATTTCTATCTTTCCCGATAAATTTTCCTATAGTCCTACTGATGAAATTAAGCTATCTGTAGGCATGTTAGAAGCAACTAAAGCTGTCGACATTTATGTTGTAATGGTTTATCCAAACGGCAGTATAAAAACGCTACAAAGCAACTTTAGCCTTTCCGCTGAAAACATTTTAACAGCTGCTGTCAGTAATTTCACACCCGTTAACTTAAACCCAGGCTATCAATTTTTAACACTTAATGCATCGTCATTACCATCAGGAACTTATGGTGTCTATATCACTTTAGCATATCAGGGGTATTATCCGGGTTATTCATCCAATCAGTATGCTGCAAATTATAATAGCTTTACGATTAGTCAGTAATATACCCAGAACTGTTCTTCTTCAAAATCAATAAAGGATTTATAGCGTCTTACACCATAAGGCCAGCGAAACTCGGTTGCTTTTAAAGAGGGGTTATAAATGGAGGTATAAATAGTGCCAAACCCTTGTTGGTAATTATCAGTAAACAAAGGAGAATATTCAAAGCTGTCAATGAAGTTCTCTATATTGATTAAAGGATCATAGAGCTTTTCAATAAGAAACTTTTTTCTTTCATAGGACTTTGAAAATATAGCATAGTTGGTTAATTCAAAGTCACCCTGATGATTAACGGCCAGCGGAATATGGGACACTCTCGCCAATGCATCTGGGCTGACTTCTACCGTTGCCACATGGAAATATTTGTCCAGCAAAGTAATATTATAAGCCATATGTGTCGGTATTCGTTTTAAAACGGCTATGGCCTCCTGAGTGGTTTTGCAAAACTCCAAAATATAGCGCAAAATAATGGGAATACCAAAGCCCTCACCTCTTTGCTGTGAACCACCAAACGCTAAAGCAACCGATAAACCATGTTCATTCATACCATCCAGCACGCCCCAAAGACAATCTGTTGAAGCAATCACATCCGTATCAAACCAGCGGCTTTTTTGTATTCTTGCTTCGCAAAGTTTAAGATCATAGTCATAATTTCTGACCAAGATAGGATTATACTTTGTCCAAGCTGCCTGTGAGCAACCACTGACATATGGAGCAGGACAAAAAAAACTCAGCAGGCGTGCTTCCATATCATTAGCATTGCTGAGTTGAATTAATTGCTGCCACAAAGGTAGCAGTTCAGGCATATGCTTTTCCATCGCATTATAGCAGCTTTGATAACTGGGACGACTGAACTCCCCTTCCTGTAAAAACCATTTTTTATAGCCATCGATGGTATCAGTATAAAACTGTAACCATTTTTCACCTGGCTTTGCTTCATCAACAATTTGAAAGAGTTTAATTCGTTGCATCGGTTTAATCTGTTTATAGTTTAATCTATTTATATAAGCTTTAACATGGTCGCTAGAATTTAAGCCATTGACTTAACAACATTCACATTTGCAGAAGAAAAACGCTCATTAAATTGTTTTTCTTCATCGCTCAAATCCCGAGTTATAACTTGTTGTTGAATCAGTTTTATCAGCGTTCTGCCGTAGTCAGAGAGATTTTGATTTTTATCCTGCATCAGCTGATTAGCAAATACAATGACGAGATCAGCCCCTTTATAAACATATTCGCCTTCTTGCATAATACGTAAGACATAGATCTGCTCTGCCTTCATGGTTTTAGGTGAGTTTTGATAATCGGCATATATCAATCGATTATTTTTGATTTCATAACATCCGCTTTTTAATGTCTGCTGCAGAATTTTCAGCTCCTTATCCGTTGATTTAAAAATCAGCTGCCCAAAAGGTTTATGTTCAGTCTGCATGACCAGGTTATTGAACTCATCCGTATTGATGGTATTTTCTATATTGCTGTATTCAAGTAAATGAAACAAAAATAAAGGTAGCTGATCATTACAAAAGCCGGACATATTTGTTAAAGCGGTAATTCCGGTAACACGGGGATTTATTTCTCCTAAATAAACCTCATCAGTTTTGGCATCAATAAGATAATCCACCTCAAAATATCCGCGGTAGCCTTGCTGATAAAGGACATTTCCCAACTTTTCCGTATTTTTATAAATGGTTTTTTGCACCTCTTGACTAAAAGCATTGGGATTAACATCATTACCACACCAACCACCTTTATAGGGAGTTAACTCCTTAGCACCGATCAGCTCTGTCAATATTGGCCCGATAAAGGTGCCTGATTTTGTTGCACAGGCTTCAATAGCCACCTGAAGACAATTGATCTTACTCATGACCTTGACTTTTTCTTCCTGCTCAATCTGCTCATGAACCTTTTGATAGTCATCTTCAGAGGCAATAAAAAATGTAGTTTTACCCGAATCACCATAGGCAGTCTGCACAACAACCTCGTTACTGAGTTTGTTTTCGCTAATCACGGATAAAAGCTGCTGATAAGAGTCTATTGAAACCAGCGCATTGGGAACACTGGGCACATTAACACTATTGCCTATTTCTGTTGTCGTGATTTTATTATCAATATGTTTTACCAGCTTATTTGCTGGCATAATCAATTCCATTCCAAGAGAATCAACCATGGTTTCTAATTCTTTATCATAAAATAAAAATAATGCTCTAGGTTTATTCTGACTCTTATTTTTTTGCTCTTTGATCTGTTCTACAATTTTTTTATTACCCAGTAAAAAAGCATTAATGCCTTCAATATTTTCAAATGATGGAAGCTGAGTATATTCAGCTAAAATAATACTGTTATTGTTGTTATCATAACAATCAATAAAATTGATATTAACCCATTGCTCAAGCCACTCTGACATCATCATCAAATTAAAATTACTGGCACTGATAAAATAAAACGACTCTTTATTTAATTCGCTTAATAGATTTTTTATGGATATCTGCAGAGAAGTATTCATTGTTTGTCCTTTACTTGAAATTCAGATAGTTTTGGTTAAAAATTTTCAGCCCTTTCTCAGAATGATAACCATGGATTTCTTTAATTTGTATTTTTTGCAGGTAAATCAAAATATCATAGCTGATAATTTGTCCTGGTACGATAATTGGAAAACCCGGTGGATATGGCGTGACAAAAGCAGCTGAAATTAATTTATAATCATTTAATATACGTTTTAACAAATCATTAGTTAATAAGATATATTCAATATTTTCATTTTTCATACCAGCATAATAAGCTTTGCGAATATTAACGGCCTGAAAATTATTTTTTTTCAGCGAACTGACTTGTATGAATTGCTGGTGATACAAACGGGTCTGAGGTAGATTAATAATAGTCGAAGGCTTTTTATCCTGCTTAGATACGCTATGTTCCAGTTTAGCCGCTATCTGATACAAGGCATCCATTAAATAGTGCAAGCTATCGTTGTTAATACCTATATTGATAATCAATAAAATGGTATTACGTGAAGTTTTATTTACCTGAATATCATACTGAGTCATCAATAACTGTCTAAAGTTAGGCCCGTCTATACCAGTTGCAGAAATGTCCAGAGTAATTCTAGTTGGGTCGACACAAAAGAGTGCATTTTGAAACCGCTCAGATATCTCGGCATAACACATCATACCACTAAAGACTTTACTACATTGATAAGCGTTAGGAACTAACTCTGCATCACTTAGAACTTTAAAATATTTTGATAATAAGGCACAGTTTTTAATTCTATTTCGAGTATTTTCAGCCAGTAACAGGGCTTTTTTAATCAGCTGATACCCTTCTAGGCTCATTTGCCTTCTGGCAAAATCCAGTGATGCAATAATTTGATAATTGGGTGATGTTGATGTGTGAGTTCTATAAGCCTCAAAAAAATTATCTTTAACAAACAATTGATCATAAATATGCAACATAGAAGCCTGTCTGAATGCTGTTAACGTTTTATGAATGGATTGTGTTGCATAAACTCTGACTTTAAATTGATCCGGATCCGGATATAATGGATTATTTAACAGCCAGTCATTATTTTCCAGTTCAGCATCTTCCAACCAGAGATGATAAAATTCTCGATAACTTTGACTATTAATCAAAGAAAAAAGATAGTTTGCCGTCCCCATGGCAGTTTTATACTTATATACTGGGTTAAAATAGGCAAAAGAAAACCAGGCTTCATCCCAGTGAAAGATCATATCCGCTTTAATTGCCAGAATTTCCAGCATAAAACGGCGGACATCATAAATAACACCATCAAAAGTCGAATTAGTCAGGGTGATTTGTTTTACCTGCTGTAATTTACCCTGAACTTTTAGATCCAGCAGAACTTCCTTAATCCTTTCTAAGGTTACGCAACCATAAAGATCATATTCATTAAGTGGATAGGTTTCTAAAAATATGGCCTTGGCACCGGACAGAAAAATGGAATAAGGAATCGATTTATGACAATCTGACGAAATCAGTACAATATCATCAGGACACAAATTAGCCTGCATAACTATTTTATTTGCCGAGGTGGTGCCATTGGTAATAAAAAATGACTGTTGTGATTGAAAAACTTTTGCCGCTTTATTTTGAGCCTGGGAAATAGAGCCCTTGGGATCCATCAGTGAATCCATACCTCCCAGCGTTGAAGAGGTTTCTGCAGCAAAAATACCTGTGCCGTAAAAATCTACAACATCAGCAATACTATGAGAGTTATTGATAGATTGAGCCTGAGAAATCGGCAATGCATGAAACACCCCTTTGGGCTTGGCGGCATAGCTTCGTAATGCATCAAAAAAAGGGGTAGCATAGCGCTGTTCTAAACCACTGATAAGATGATGGTGCAAGTCAGCAAATAAATTAGTCCCCATAATAATACGATCAAATTTTTGATAGTAGCGCTCATCCAATGCCATTTCAGTGATGAAAAAATGATCCATCTCCGGTCTCAAACTCTCCAGATGATCTTTTAAATCAAAACAAAGTCTGTCAATATCAGAATCGCAGTTTTTACTATTACTGATAAAATCATTATTATATTGTATAAAATTATCATATTCCGAGGTTAGTTCGCTATTGAGAGCCGATGAATAATTAAACCCTGCAACATATACGCAGGACTGAATATCAGGATTACTTAATACAGCAATAATCGCATCCTGATAATTATTGACAAAAACAACATCAAAGAGAAAGGAATCCTGCATATTTTTATAGGCAGCAAGAGAATTTCTGTATAAAAATTCATATTCTTCAGGGTTGGGATGAATAATCAATATTTCAAAATAAATTTTACTCTTTTTAGCTTGTTCATTTCTGGTGAAATCGGATTCTAATAATTTGCTTTGCGGCATATCCAGATTATTTAAATTGGTATAAAACGGAATAAACTCCTGCTTTTTATAATAGCCCTGCTCGATGGAATGATAAGTATTTTGTGTCAGCAACTTAAATGAATGAGGATTTAAATCACTTAAATAATGCTCCAGTTTATACAAGACTTCACGCCCAGGATAAGCCCAGTATGCTTCAACAGACTGAAGTTTTTTTAAGATAAGACGAGTCTGCTCCATACGCTTATTATCCGTATCAGCCTCCTCTATTATGCTATTGGCAGAATCATTCAACTCTCGCCATAAGGACATTCTCAAACTTTCAAGGTCAAAATAATTTGCCATCATAATTTATTGTTTATATCTGATTAATCACAGCTAAGGTTTGTTTAGCCAATACATTTTCCGGATCTAAGATTAAGACATCTTTCATTATTGATTTTGCTTCCCTATATGATTTCTGTTTAAAACGCACCAGCCCAAGTTCGGTTAAATACAGCGGATCACTGGGATAAATTAATAGCATTTTCGTTAGCAGATGGGCGGACAATTCATATTGCTCAGAAACTCTAAGCGCATAAGCAAGCCTCAAATTACCCAAATAACTATAATAATCAATACTCAGGACTTGATAGCCCAGCTTACTGGCTTCCTCATAGTTTTGGGATAAATTATACACATATAACAAACCCAGTTTGGGTGAAAGTGCTCCTGGCAACGCTGAAATAGCTTTTTTATAATGCTCAATTGCATTTCGATACTGACCCGCCGAAGTATATAGGTGTGCCAATCTATTATTCACTGTGTAAGTATTGGGATAATTATAATATACAACTAATAGCGTCTTAATAGCATCATTAATATTATCGGATTTTTCATAATTATAAGATTTATAATACGCACTTGAAATCGTTTTCTCGAGCATTTCTTCAGCCGTCAAAGGATAACTGCCAACACAAGCAAGCAGAATAATCATAATGTTTAACGGTCTTAGTATAAGAGCACTTTTTCTACACATAGCGTTAGCCTTTCATTTCACTTGACTGTATTTGAACCAGTTTATAATCACCGACATGAAGTTCCTTAAATTTTAAAACCGGATCCAGTAGTACTGAAGTATTTAAGTGAATATCAAAAAAATCATTACAGATTTTACCATCTATCCTATTTTCAGAAAAAAAATGATAATTGCTTTGACTTTTTACCCAGCCAGTAAGCAACGAGTTTAATAAGCTACTAATCATCTTCTGCCAGCGGTTTAAAATCAAACCATTATTTATGGTATCGGTCCATTGCATATTTAACTGGTAGGAGATGGGCATTGTCGATAAGGCCAGATAAAACAGATGCAAACTGGTATCTTTACCACTAAAACTATACATATAAAAGTTACCAAATTGTTTACCAAAATACAGCCTGCCTTTGGATGATTCAAAATAGGTATATAAAGATTCATCCATCTTCACTTTGATATCTAAGGTATCAATTTTTTTATCCTGATAATAAACTTCAAATTGATATTGGTCATCGAGTACAAAATTGCTAATTTGATCATAATAATAATTAAAGTAACAATGAGATACATTAGCCTGTAGCATGGGTAGACCAGAACGATGGTATTTTCCACCTTGTTCATAATTGACAAAAACAAAAGGAATGGTTGGGGCGGTTGGAAAGATACTGGTTTGAAGCTGTATGTGAATATGTGGCTGAGGGGAGTTTCCAGAATTTCCGCATAATCCAATCAGAGTACCTACACTGACTTCCTGACCTTCAAAAACGCTGATACTGTCACAGGCTAAATGAGCAATTTTGACATAATAACCACGATGATCTTGGATAATAATGCAATTACCCCAGTTATTAACTGTATCTACGGCTCCTATAATATTATCCGGCAAATTATTGATAACTTGAATAATACGACCATTAACCGGTGAAGTGACTTCTTTTTTATAACAGTAATAATCATCTAGGCGGATCCCCTGATTTTTAAAGGTTTTATTTTCAGCATCACAAATCACAAAATCATAGGCGTATTTAAATAAACCTTGATGCGTCCATTTATCATCAAAACCCTGCCAGCTATACCAGCAGCCACTAAACGGCAGTGAAATTGCCGCCTGTTCGCTGATAAATCGCCCTTTATTACTAATGTAATATTCCAGATTATCTTCCGGTGTTCCCTGAAACACTCGAGTTTTAAGAGGATAGTCTAAAAGGCTTAGCGCATAAATTAAACTCAGAGTAATAAGGGTAAAAGGAAGGGTAAATATCGGCAGATTATATTGTGACCAAAAAACTTCACCGGCACTGGCAATAATTGTCGCTATGCCGACACTGAAAAAAGCGATAGCATAGGATTTTAACGAGGGAATATTAAATATACCACCCAGTGCCATAGCGATTAAAATATAATTAAAACCACTGATATCAGCTGCAGCAGATACAATAGAGCCGGTAAATAAACCATATAATACTATTCCGATAATAAAACCACTCAATGAGAGCAAAAATAAAATTCTGGAATACCATAAAATCAATCCAGATAATATTAATCCGGCAACTTCATTAGGCAGAAAGATAATTGCACCCAGTGATTTAAAGTATCCGCTTAACCAGAATGGAAAAATATTTAAGTCCAGATAATGAGTCGGTGCATATAAGGCAGTTACATAGAGGTTGGTAAAATTAGAATTAGAGAGGTAAACCAGTGAACTAATAACGATAAAAGGCACACTCAAAACCTGTAGCCCAAAAAATTTATAAAACACTTCTGCGATAACAATCGTTAAAATTAATGTAAAAACGCCTGCCATGCCAATAATAATCAGGCTAAGTGGAGAAAGCTCAAATAAAAAACCAACGGCTAATCCGACTAAAAGTGCATTATAAGTATAAAATCCACTACTTAAAAACCTTGCTTCATAACCCAGCAACATTGCAGCTATATAAGCAGAAAAAACCGAGAGTAAGCCAGAAACACCTGCATTATAGTTTACAAGCGTCAATAAAAGGATAATACATCCGCTGAAAGTATGTCTTATAAAGAAAATATCCGCATAGCTATTAAACAGAGAACTGAAAAAGTTTTTGAAATCAGCAGCTTTAAACATCAGATTTGTTTATTGTCCTGCATGGGTGTTGAGATAAATAATGGCTTCAGCATTATCAGGATCTCTTAATAATATTGACTGATAACTTTTGATAGCCATCTGTTTTTTGCCTCTCCATGCTTGTGCTCTTGCCAAACTTAACAATAGAACAGTCTGAGAGGGGTAAGTTTTATGTAACTTCAAAGCTTGTTGCTCAAGCTCTTTCCAGCGCCGCTCAGCGGTAAGATTTTGCATCAAGCGTTTATTGGCAGTCATATGAAAAGGGGCTAATTGCAATACTTTATGGATTTGAATTGATGACTCTTTCCAGCGCAATTGCTGCGATAATACCATCGATATCCCCATTTGAGCTTCTATTGATTGAGGGTTATCATCAAGCGTCAACTGATAATATTTGAGAGCCGTATTGTATTGTCTAGAACGATAACTCAACCAAGCATAACGCAAATGGGCAAATTCCTTAGTATCTCCTTCGCTTTGCAGAAAAGGCTGAATTAATTGGGCCGCTGTTTTAAAATCCCCTTTTTGCTCAAGCTCATAAGACTGCTTCCAGGTACTATCTTCAGCTATAGCGGTGTTAATAAATAAAGTCGCTAGTAAAAGAAAATATATCATTGTGAGTATTTTGGTCATACTATTTCCATAAATCTGTTTTTACAGGAGTTACCAATGTGCCATCAAGTTTGCATAAAAGAAAACACTGGAGTATTTATCATAATTACTTTTGTTGATAAATCGTTCTCTGCCTCCGGCAATATTAATCCTCATGCTGTCACTTAATTGAAACTCCAGGGACAGAGAAATACTTCCACGTTGAATATCAGAGAGATTATATACCGTTGCTGTATGGCTATCGACAGCAAAAATTCTTTCACCAATTAAAACATTGGCCTTAATATGATTAAGAGGTAAAAGACGATTTTTGTCAAAAAAATGAGTGAGTGAGATATCAAGAGCCTGTGTGTTTTTTTGATACAAAGAAACATTTTTTTGTTTTGTAGAAATAAAAAAACCTCGTAGTTGTAACCAGTTTTGATCATTGTTTAAGGCTATCCCAATCGCGGGTTCCCATTGACGAACAATCAATTGAAAAGGGTAGGAAGAATGATTATAAGCCAGTCCCAGATATAAGTTTCTTTGATAATTCAAATAAGATATTTCAGGAACGACCACATTAACATGGTCAGTCAGCTCATCTGGATCATTATTAACAATATGAAAAGCGGATAATTTTAATGTTAGTAGACCGTTTAGCTCATCCGGACGCAAAATATGTCTGAAGGAAATAAAAGCATTATCTTGGTTAATAGCTTTTATACCAAGCTTGTAATCAATTTTTGAATGTTGATAAACAAAAGTAAGGCCACTTGTGTTTAAATAATCAGCATTTAATAAAAATCCGGATGCTTTTTTTTCTTTTCTAACAACTGAATTAGAATAGTTAGTCAGACTACTTTGCAGACCTATATCTATATCCCAATATTCCCCAGCTAATAAATTGCTGTAACAATATAATGAAAAAAAAACAATACTAAAATACTTGTAACCACTCAGCGCATTCATCTTTTACCCAATTTCTGCGTTATTTTCGTACTCAAATGGTCATATATTCGTATATACTCACATTTTCCGTGCGAAAATGCCTTGAACTTGGTCAAAATCCAAACACGCTGAGCAGTTACAAATACTTGCATATTTTCTTCTTATTTGCAGGGAATATATCCATAATCATTAAAAATTTCGGCTAAGTCTAGAACTTTGAGTTTAGAACGTTATTTATAAAGTACTTATCTTAAGATTCCAAGCATCTGATATATAGAATCAACCCTGAACTAAATAAGATACTATTACAGCTTTTTTATGTACTTGAATTTTTCTAGTATAGAGTTAATTTAATATTAAAACAATAGCTACCCCTTGTCCAAAATGAATCGTATAAGCTTTTTTTACTCTTATTTTCACACTTTCAAAATCTAATTTAATTAAATTAAATAACGAGGTAATACTTTTATTTATGCCTGTGTTATTATTTGATTCCATTTTGAGGCAAGGCTACTATAAAGGAATATTCCCTCTTTATATTTAGATAACAGTTCAGGCAATAATGGAAGCAACTTTTCCTCACTTTTCCTCACTTTTCCACAATAATATTCCCATCACTAACTCATAACTGATACAATTCAACAAAATACGACTAAATAGTAAAAATGTCATTTTCCAAAGATTCGGGAACTTCGTAACATGCACAATAGTAATCTGTGGTATTGGAAACAAAATGGGAAAGTCACAGGACCTTTTCCTGCAGGACAGATTCACGAATATATTTTATTAAAAAGAATTCACCCTAATGATCTCGTTAGTCAAGACAAAGAAACTTGGTGTCGTGTGGTATCAATCCCTGAATTATTGCCTGATATTTTAAAACATAAAAAAGATGAAAATTTCAAAGATCGCTTACAAGCTGCTAAGCGTTGGGCGGATGATAGAAATACCGATAGACTTTCGGTAAATAAAGAGGGTAAAGAGATCCACCATACTAACACCCACGTCAATATTAAAACCTTTGGTTGGGGATCTGCTGTTATATTATTTGTTTTAATCGCCTTAATTATTGCAGGTTCATTTTATTTCATGCCCCAAAAATCAATGATGGCTTTTAACTGCCAACATGATACTGATGGAGGACTTAATTATGATAATTGTAAAAAAAATGGGGAAGATTTTTCTGCTAAAAACTTACAAAATGCCAGTTTTAATAATGCCGAGCTTAGCAATACAAATTTTCATGCGAGTAAGCTTTCCCACACTTTATTTAAATATGCAGAATTAATTGGTGCTGATCTCAGCCGAGCAAAATTGGATCATGCTGATCTCACTGGAGCAAATTTATCAGGAGCAAAATTGGATCGCACCGATTTTAGTTTTGCTAATTTAAGTTATGCTGATCTGTCAAAAGCTAAAGCCAAAAATATTAAATTAAAACAAACACAGCTGAGCAAAACCATTTGGTTTAATGGCCAAGTTTGCGCACAAGGTTCGATTGGAAAATGTTTAGTTAAAGGAAAAAAATAACCCCACATGAAACAGACGATTCAAACACAAGACATCTGCTCACAACTACATCGCATTAATGATTATATTCGTTGGGCGGCTAGTGTTTTTGTTGAGCAACAACTCTATTTTGGTCATGGTAATGCCAGCGCCATTGATGAAGCAGCTTATTTGGTTTTATCCAGCTTACAGCTGCCTAATGATCTGCCCGCTGTTTATTTAGATGGTCACTTATTATTAGCCGAAAAACAGAAAGTCATTAATCTGGTTTTACAACGTGTGAATACTCGCTTACCTGCTGCTTATTTAACCCATGAAGCATTTTTTGCTGGACTCTCTTTTTATGTTGATGAGCGAGTATTAGTGCCACGCTCACCAATTGCAGAACTCATTAGCAGTCAATTTAATCCTTGGGTGGATGCAGATAATGTTTACAATATTCTAGACCTATGTACCGGCAGTGGTTGTATTGCCATCGCCTGTGCTTATGCTTTTTTACAAGCAGAAATTGATGCCATTGATTTATCAGCCGATGCGTTAGAAGTCGCTAAAATTAATGTTGATAAACATGATGCCCAACAACGTGTTAACTTAATCCAATCTGATTTGTTTAGCACTTTACAAACAGCTGAAAACGTAGCTGAGTATCAACACAAATATGATATTATTGTCTCTAATCCCCCTTATGTGGATCAAGAAGATATGAATGGATTACCCAAGGAGTTTTTAGCTGAACCAGAACTTGGGCTGGCCGCCGGTTTGGATGGTTTAGATTTAGTCATCCCCATGTTACAACAAGCCAAAAACTATCTAACTCCCCAAGGCATTTTGGTGGTAGAAGTTGGTAATAGTCAATATGCCCTTGCAGCAAAATATCCAGAAATACCATTTTATTGGTTAGATTTTGAACACGGCGGTCAAGGTGTATTTATTTTAACCGCAGAACAATTACAAACATACGACTTTTAAGCGCTCATTATGCAAGCTTTAATTAATTAAGTAAGTAAGTAAGGCAAATTTAAGGAAACACTATGTCAGGAAATACCTTTGGAAAACTTTTCTCTGTCACCTCGTTTGGTGAAAGTCACGGCAAAGCAATTGGCTGTATCGTAGATGGTTGTCCTCCCGGAGTTTTATTAAGCGAAGCAGATTTACAACAAGATTTAGACCGACGTAAACCCGGAACTTCTCGCCATACAACTCAGCGTAGAGAAGATGATCTGGTGGAGATCTTATCAGGTGTATTTGAGGGTAAAACCACCGGAACACCCATTGCCTTAGTGATCAGAAATACCGATCAGCGCTCCAAAGATTATTCGGATATCAAAGATAGCTTAAGACCAGGTCATGCAGATTATAGTTATGAGCATAAATATGGTTTTCGTGATTATCGTGGTGGAGGCCGTTCTTCAGCCAGAGAAACAGCAAGTCGAGTAGCGGCAGGTGGTATTGCTAAAAAAGTTTTAGCAACAAGCTATGATATTGAAGTTAAAGGCTATCTTTCCCAACTCGGTCCAATCAAAACAGCTCAGCAAGAGGATGAAAGTTTTAACTGGGATGAAGTTTATAATAATTGTTTTTTTTGCCCAGATCCCAACAAAGTAGCAGAGCTTGAGCATTATATGGATGAGCTTCGTCAAGAAGGGAACTCGATTGGAGCTAAAGTAACCGTGGTGGCAAAAAATGTTCCACCCGGTTTAGGAGAGCCTATTTTTGATCGCTTAGATGCAGAAATTGCTCATGCATTAATGAGTATTAATGCAGTAAAAGGCGTTGAAGTAGGTTCAGGTTTTGACTGTATTGAACAAAAAGGTACTGAACATCGCGATCTCATGACCCCCAACGGTTTCTTAAGCAATCATGCTGGTGGCATATTAGGAGGTATTTCAACCGGGCAAGATATTGTTGCTAGCATCGCCATGAAAGCAACCTCCAGTTTACGCATACCGGGTCAAAGTATTAATAAATATGGTGAAGCGATTGAGGTAATCACCCAAGGCCGACATGATCCCTGTGTTGGGATCCGAGCCACTCCAATAGCTGAAGCCATGTTAGCCATCACCTTATTAGATCATATGATGCGTCATTATGCTCAAAATAACCATGTTACAACCACAACGCCTATTTTAAGATAAAAAATTAAGCTCCACGTATGAAGAAAAATACCTCTGCTATAAGTTCATACTGGAAGCTATCAAGTTTTTATTGGTTTTATTTTGCTGCAATTGGTGCCTTTATCCCCTATTGGGGGCTTTATCTCAAAGAACTTAACTTTTCTGCCGCCGAAATTGGTGAGCTATTTTCTGTTATTCTTGCCACCAAAATAATAGCCCCTAACCTATGGGGATGGCTTGCCGATCAAAGTGGTGAACGGATCAAATTAATCCGTATTGGCGCTTTTTGTTCTTGTTTATTCTTTAGTGCTATCTTTATTTTTCAAAGCTATTGGTGGTTTTTTGTTATTATTTTTGCTTTTAGTTTTTTTTGGAATGCAACATTACCTTTATTTGAGGTTATCACCCTCACCTTTTTAGCTGATGATCATCATCGCTACAGCTTAATCCGTCTTTGGGGCTCAATCGGTTTTATTGTCAGTGTGTTTTTTTTAGGTTGGTTATTTAATCACCTAAGTATTTTATATCTCCCCTGGTTTATGTTTGCTATTTTATGCGGTATCTATGCCACAACTTTGTGGGTAAATGAAAAGAAAACAAACCACCATCCTCAACATCATGAGCCTTTATCTAAGCTGATTAAAAAAAAGGAAGTTATTGCTTTGTTATTAACCTGCTTGTTAGTACAAATGAGCCATGGTCCGTATTACACTTTTTTTTCTATTTACGCCACCGAGCACCAATATAGTCATACTTATATTGGTTTTTTATGGAGTTTAGGGGTATTTTCCGAAGTGGTCGCTTTTATTTATATGCCTAAACTAATTGAAAAATTTGGGCTGAAAAACTTATTATTATTCAGCTTATTATCGGGAAGTCTACGCTGGCTTGTTATTGCTTTTTTTATTGATAACAGCTGGTTAATCACCATTAATCAACTCTTTCACGCTTCAACCTTTGGGATCTATCATGCTGTGGTGATCAGCCTAATACACCATTACTTTAAAGGTAAAAATCAAAGCATGGGACAAGCCTTATACAGCAGTGTCAGTTTTGGTATTGGTGGTGCATTAGGCAGTTTATTATCCGGTTATTTATGGGAAAGTGCTGGAGCTATAACCACTTACCTGCTAGCAGCAAGCATTTCCTTAATTGCATTTTTTATTAGTTTGTATTATGGCAAGTTTTTTAAAATATGAGGTTTTCTCCCTTCTACCAGTAATAGATAGAGACAAGTACACTAGCTATTTAATACAAAAACCCAAACAACCATAGTGGTATTTTTTTATTAAAGCCAATTTCTATATTATCTGCAGCCACGTAACTATTATTTACATCTTTGATTTGTTTAAAGTCTTTATTTTTTCCACCCACTTCAAAAATATATTGATCATCCACCACAAAATCACCCTTTTGAGAAGCTGAAATGCTCAGTAATGCATTCGCGACCATAGACGCAAAAAAGCTTTCTCTTAGTGTTCCTATTTCAGGCACTTGGCAGAGGCAATTAAATAAATTAGGGTTATCTAAATATACTTTTTCAGGTTTTTTTATAATAGATTCTCCCCTACTATGTACAGATAACATCCGAATAATTCTTGCCGATTGCAGTGCATTTAGATAGATGTACAAGGTTTTTGGATCAAGCTCAACAGAGTGCGCTAGTGAAGTGATGTTGGGTTTATAGGGTACAGAGACACATAGCATGGTCAGAATTTTTTTAATATTTCTTAATTTTTTAGCTTCAATATTGTAAAGTTTTAGTAAGTCTACTTCGATAGTTTTATTTATTGCCTCAAGTAGTTTTATTTTAGAGGTCTCTTTGTCTTCTAAGTAAAAGGGGTAAAAACCATATTCTAAATAATCTTTGTAATATTTTAAGGGTTTAATTTTTGACAGAATTTCTGAACAGTGCATTGAGTGATTAGCCAATAAATCAGTTAATGCTATTTTAGAAAACTTCATCGATGTTTCAATCTCAATAAACTCTCTAAATGATAATGTTGGTAGAATATATTTTATCGCTCTTCTACTTAAATCAGCATGATCTAAATGCAGTGCGGATGAGCCAGAAAACAAAATATTAATTTCCAGAAAATCCCAAATAGTTTTTAAATCATTCGCAAAATTATCTTGATTATGGATTTCATCTAAAACTAATAGTTTGCCACCCATTGCAGCAAATTCTTTAGCAATTTCCAATATGGTCACTGAGCTCATCAAGGGATGATCTACGCTGATGTACATCATCTGATTTAAATCAAATGATTGCTTTTTCATAAACTGCAATAATAAGGTGGTTTTACCAACACCTTTTGCGCCAACAATTCCAATAATTCTATTATTGAGATTGATTTTTTTAAGAAGTCCTCTTTCGTAACTGGGGGGGTGTTTTGATAAAAAGAGAGCAGAATACTCTTTTAGTGATTCTAAAATTGCCATCGTTCACTCCCAATATTTTATATGTTAGGAATATAATACCATAATTTATTTTCATTTTAAGGAATTGATTCCTTATTTATTGTATTAAAAAGAATCGTAACCTTTCACCCTCAATTGGAGTGAGACTCAAGGTAATGCTCCCATCAGCTAGTTCAGCGCATACCTTAAGTTCCCAACCATATTCAATTTGAGTGCGAGCACTCCTTAAAAGGAAAAATCCCACCCAGCTGTTTTCACTAAATAATCATTCATTTCAATAGAATCAACAAAAAACGCGGCTATATCATCAATGCTTTGGCCATTGTTATAGGAATTCACCCAATAAGCTAGACCTCCTGCATCAGATTGGCGAAGGAATATTTCATTATAAAGTGTTTCTATTTGATCGGCTGGTGATAAACTATCAAACATAATCCCTGAATTTTGTTGATTTTCTGGACTGCGGATAAATTCAATCGCAATACAGTATGGTCTTATTATCGCAGATGTAGCGCTATCTTCTGGTGACTTTCAGGCTGGCTTAGACAAGTTAGAAAGAACAATCGCTGTTTCTCTAGAATCTGGAGAACTTAGTTATTTGGCTGAGGCCTTATTAATGAAGGCTCGTTTGCATCTTGCTTTGAATAATGATGCTCAAGTAGAGACTTTATTCAAAGAGGCGATAAGTAAAGCAGAAACAATCGGTTCAAAAATAGCAGAATTAGGTGCAAGTTGTGACTTGGCTCAATATTATATCAGCCAAAATCAGTTAGCTGCTGCAAAGAAAATTCTTTCTCCTTTATTGTTAAGGTTTTCAGAACAACAAATAGAGCTAGACTTATCACACGCCAAAAGTTTGCTTGAAACTATTGATGACCGGATCGAAAAATAAGTAATTCATTGACTTTATAGAAGTAAGTAATTTCTAATTAAGAATAAATGCTCATAAAAGAGCAGTATTGCAGCTGCTTTATTGTAGATTTCAGAAACCACTTTGTGGGCTGCCTGTGGATTGTCCTGTGCAAAATATAATCAAAAACCTCTTTTAGCCACTGTTGTGCTTCAATTGACCATCTTACGGTTTTCTCGTTTTTAATATATTTTTCCTATTATAAACATTAATAATCCTTTTTTACCGCTGAGGAAGAGGAAACTAGTTCAGTGTTTATATTAACAATCACCCTTACATACAATCTATTTTTTACTGTATAATCTTTTGCTTGTTACTCGCTTACAAACAACAGATTATTACCAATGACTGATGAATTATTGATTAATGTAACCCCGCAAGAAACACGTATTGCTACCATTGAAAATGGTTTATTGCAAGAAGTGTTAATTGAGCGTGAGTGCAAGCGGGGATTGGTTGGCAATATTTACAAAGCTAAAGTAGTCCGGGTTCTTCCTGGTATGCAAGCGGCTTTTCTTGACATCGGTTTAGAACGTACTGCATTTTTACATATTAATGATATTGATCTCAGTCAGTTTTTACCCAACAAGATAAAACAAGATGAAGCAACTGATAACGAAGTAACTATTACTCAAGTATTACATGATGGACAGGAATTGTTAGTACAGGTCATTAAAGATCCTATCAGTTCCAAAGGAGCAAGACTTACCACTAATATTACCATCCCTACCCGCTACCTAGTTTACCTGCCGAATTCTTCTCATATTGGTTTATCACAACGCTTGACCGATGAAGATGAACGAACTCGACTAAAAGGTATTATTAGCAAGTACCAACAATCCTGTGGAGGTAAAGGTTATATTGTTCGCACCGTTGCTGAAGGGAAAAGCGAAGAAGCAATTTATTCTGATATGATGTTTTTAAATCAATTGTGGTTATCCTTAATTGAGCGTAGCAAACAACAAAAAGCCGCCACCTTAGTTCATCATGACTTGCCGCTTGTGATGCGTACCATGCGAGATATTTCAGAAAACAACCTTGATTGTATCCGTATTGATTCAAAAGAAAGCTTTCATAAAATTATTAAATTCGCCAAAAAGTTTATTCCTAGCTTAGTAAAACATATTGAGCTTTACTCGGGTGAATCTCCGCTATTTGACTTATTTGGCATTGAGTCAGAAATTGATAAAGCCTTACAGCCTAAAATTGAGTTAAAATCCGGTGGTTATCTAGTGATTGATCAAACAGAGGCAATGACTACTATTGATGTTAATACTGGAAGTTTTGTTGGCAAAAACAATTTAGAGGAAACAATTTATAAAACTAATCTTGAAGCAACCCGGGCTATTGCTAGACAATTACGCCTGCGTAACCTAGGTGGTATTATCATCGTTGATTTTATCGATATGCATGATACTGAGCATCGACGTCAAGTATTACGAACTTTTGAAAAGTATTTAGCGGCAGATGATGTTAAAACCAGTATATCTGAGGTTTCTCATTTAGGTTTAATAGAAATGACGCGTAAAAGAACCCGCGAAAGCTTGGAACATATTCTGTGTGAACCTTGCCCAACCTGTCAGGGTCGTGGGTCAATTCGCTCAGTCGAAACGATTGCCTTTGAAATTTTTCGTGAAATTATTCGTGAAAGTCGCCAATTTGATAGCAAAAAATTACTGGTATTAACCTCGCAACGTATTTTAGATTATTTATTAGAAGAGCAATCTTCAGCTATTCTTGAACTAGAAGAGTTTACCGGTTTAAGTATTCAATTGCAGGTTGATGATGGTTATATGCAGGAACAATACGATGTTGTTCCGATGTAAAGAAGGTGATAATCCAGATAATGCCATCTGTTTTATAAGACACACTCTGTTTTTTTTTGTTGCTCACATCCCTTTTCGCATCCTTATTAATTTCATTTTATACTTAGCGATTTTTTCCCTACTATTGCACTTGGGTACTTATTATATTGAGAAACATCCCAAAGAAGTAGAGAAATATATCAATGATAATTTTTCCTTAGCTTTAAGTTTTGATAGCTTGCAGGCAAATTACAATTTATTACGCCCTTCCTTTCAGTTAAATCAAGTACAGGTTAGCCTAGCAAAGAAAGGGACAAATAACGACACTAAAAATACTAATCTAGCAACAACTGAGCAAGCGCTACCACTTAAAATTAATTCTGTTGCTATTTCATTTGAATTATTACGATCAATTATTTTTTTTCAACCTTATATTTATCAATTAAGTCTTGATGGAGTCGATATTAATATCACTCGTCACAACCATAGTACGATGATTGGTTCATACGAATTAGTCGATCAACCCTCTTTACAACTGCAAAAACCTAAATTACATGAATTGATCATCCCTATTATCGAATCTCTACCTGAATGGTTGCTTAAACTCAACCGATTTCATATTATCAATTCTACTGTAGACTACTCCGAACCAGCCACTTCTATACAGCAGCAAAAAATTAAAGATCTTGCCATCCATATCAGCAATACCGAATGGGAACATAAGTTCTTTGTTTCTGCTCAACCAATTGATCAAAATATTGATCAAAATGAAAGCGGTTTAATTGATTTTTCCGCTTTACTAAAAGGCAGTATCTATGATCGTCATAAATGGAATGGAAACTTTTATCTTAACCTTGAAAACCAGACTTATCAACACATCAAAACACATCTAGCTTCGGCAATCAAAACTCAGCTTGATAATAGCCCCATACAAATTAACGATGCACTACTTTCATTACAAATCTGGGGAAATTTTGCTGATGATAATTTTCAAGATGTCGCTGGTAAATTAAACCTTAGTAATATCCAAGCAACTTATCCTAAAAACCAACAAAACATTGTTATAGACGATATATCAACTATATTTTCAATACAAAACAATACTTCATTTCTACTTGCTCGTCAGTATAGACAAAACCTGAAGTCACGAACTAAAATTAACTTTTTTAATGTCAACTTTAACATAAATAAAGCAAGCATGACTCTTGCTCACGTTGCTTTGCTGTTAGAAAAAAGAAGCGATTCTTTAGACTATCGTTTATATTCTCCGATGATAAACTTAGATGGTATTGATCAGTTCGTCAATAATTTTCTTACTACAGATCAAAAACAAAATATTGCGGCACCCCCTACCATCAAGGGGACGATTGAACAGCTGCAACTGCGATGGCAAGACAGTTATTCGACTTTAAAAGATAAGAATGATTTTCAATTTTTTGCTAAAGTTAAAAATTTACAACAACAAAATATATTAGCCATACCAAGTTTTAAAAACCTATCGGCTAATATTTGGTACTCTCCTAAAGGAGGTATGGCTAAAATTAATAGCACAGATTTTGAGATTAGCATTACACCAACATTTCGTTATCCACTGCGTTTTAGTTCATTTAAAACACAACTCAGTTGGCAAGAAAAATATCAACAATATTATATCAGTGCTGAAGATAGCCAACTTAAAAACAAACATTTATCTTTAAATGGGAAATTTAACCTTTGGGCCAACAAAGACAACTTTAGCAACCCTTTATTATTTATCCATGCTTATTATGCCGATACCTATGGAGAATATACCCCCTTATATTTACCCACTGGTATTATGAATGAAGGGCTGACAAAATGGCTAGATCATGCCATTGTTAAAGGAGTTGTGCCTTTTGGAGGTGTTATTCATCGTGGTAGACTCCAAGATTTTCCATTTAGTAAGCATCAAGGTGTTTTAGATGTGGTATTTGATACCCAAGATGCCGAACTCAATTATTTTCCAGGTTGGCCACATCTTCAGAAGATTCGGTCTAAGGTTCAATTTACACATAGTGGAATGAGTATTGAAGGACAATTTGCTAAATTATTCGATGCTCAAACTAACTTTACTCAAGTTAGCTTAGCCGATTATAACGATGATTCCATCAAGCTTATTTCCAAGATCCACTCAACCACCCAGGACAATATCAAGTTTTTAAGCCAGACAAAATTAATTGATGATTACTTACTGACAAAGTTAAAAGATAATAGCAAAGGAACAGGAAAAGTAGATATTGAATTAGATATTGATATCCCCATCGAGGACAATCCAGTCCGCTCAAAAATTAAAGCTCAAATTAACCAAGCTGTTTATTATCCAAACTGGTTAAAAGATAAAGCAATTGAAAAAATTAATGGAAAATTTTTAATTCATAATCAAGTATTAAAATCATTAGCTTTAAAAGGCAAGCTGGATAAAGAAGATATCAATTTTAAACTACAGCCCAGCAAAAATAATAATATTAAGCTACAAGTTCAAGGAACAGCAAAAGCCTCTTTATTAAAGGCAATGGAGTATATTCCACTATCATTAAAACCACTACTTAAACAATTATCGGGAAAAACATCTGTTAATGCGAGTATCTTCATTCCAAACAAAAAGCCTGAACAATGGCGATTAAATATTAAAACTGACTTACTCGGACTCAATAGCCAGCTACCTCAGCCATTAAATAAAAAACAAAATAACAAACGCTCACTAGAAGTTTCAGTTAAAAACAAAGCGGATAAACAACAAATTCATGTGGATTTCCATAAAGATATTCACCTATGTGCTCTTGTACCCATCGATAATGAAAGCAAAAAAATAGTCAATTCTTCACAAACACAGTTTAATTTATTTCTCGGCAGTGCATTTAAGGGAATGCAAAAAAAGTTGTGTCAACAACAGCAAGAACAAATTATATTATCCGGTTATTGGGACATAAAAAATATTGAAAAATGGCTCGCCTTATTGGAAAAAGCAGATATACCAGTTAGTGAACAAAATAAAGCTTTAAAGCTAAAGGTGGAAATTGATAAACTTGAGCTGAGTAAGCCGTTTAATAATAAAACCACTAAGAAAGCTCAAAATAAAAACAAGATACCCATCAACAAAAAAGATAAAAAAGCCAGTAATATTCTGGTTAATGGGGAAATACAAGAACTTTATATAGATAAACTAAAAATTGGCAAGGTAAGTATCTCATCAAAAAAAATTAATCATTATCTTTTACGTCATAATTTTAACTTATCGGGTGAATTAATTGATATCAAGCTGAGCAGTCTAACCGATAGTAGTAATTCCTCATTAAAAACAACACTAAACACGGATATTAGTATTAAAGATACCGGAGATTTATTAACTAAATTGGATTATTATGATGCCTTAAAACTAACGCCTTTAACTATTAAAGGAGATTTGGAGTGGCAAGATGATATCTGGAACTTTTCTATTGCAGATTTAAGCGGCAAACTAAAACTGACGACGCAATCAGGTGTTTTAAGCAAAATTGATCCTGGAGCAGCTCGAATTTTAGGTGTATTTAATTTAAATAACCTGCAAGAAAAATTAAAAGCAAATGATAAAAGCAACGTAGAAACAGGCTTTCATTTTTACTCTATAAAAGGTGATTTAATTTTTGATAAGGGGAAATTATTAACACCTGATGTTAATATTGTAAGTAGTATTGCAAAAATCACCCTTTCAGGTTTCAGTGATTTAATTCTAAAGCAACATCATCAATTAGTTCGTGTGTTTCCCGATGTATCATCAGGTTTAACCTATGCAGGGCTTTTTTTAGGAGGGCCTGCTGGTGCTGCAATTGGTTGGATTGGACAAAAAATTATTGGAGATCAAGTCAATAAAATCAATAAATACGAATATGATATTAATGGTTCATGGCATGAGCCTGAAATTAAACTCAGAGTATCTCAATAAGACTTATTAGTATCGACATTGTTAACTTTTTTATGCTAAAGTTAACTTCATTATAGTTTATTAACAAGGAAAAAAATGACTCAATTTGCTGCTATCCAAATGGCCTCTGGCCCTATCGTAAGTGCCAATTTAAACGAAGCTTTAAGGCTGATAAAAAAAGCAGTAAAAAATGGGGCACAACTGATTGTTCTGCCTGAAAACTTTGCTCATATGGGGATGAATGATAACGACATTCTTTCTATTGCAGAAGATGAAAACGATCCAGGAGAAATTCTCAGTTTTTTATCGGCAACAGCAAAAAAATATAAAATATGGTTAGTTGGTGGTACCGTAGCACTAAAATGTGCAGAAAATAACAAAATTCGCTCTGCTTGTATTTTATTTAATGAGCAAGGTGAAAAAGTTGCCCGATATGATAAAATTCACTTGTTTGATATGGATTTATCTGAAGAACGTGGCGCATATCATGAGTCTGCATTTACCCAACCCGGTAATGAAATTGTAGTGTTAGACTCACCTTTTGGTAAAATCGGTTTAGCCATTTGTTATGATATTCGCTTTCCTGAAATGTTTCGACGTATGTCATCACTTGGCATGGAAATTTTATTAATCCCATCATCATTTACTGCAATTACTGGCAAGGCACATTGGGAAATTTTAAATCGTTCTCGTGCTATTGAAGATTTATGTTATGTGGTTGCTGCTGCTCAAGGGGGCTATCATGTTAATGGCAGAGAAACTCATGGAAATAGCATGATCATTTCTCCTTGGGGGAAAATCCTCAGTCAACAAAATAAAGGGCCTGGTTATATCATTGCAGATATTGATAATAAATACCTACACGAAACGAGACAAAATTTTCCCGTCTTAGAGCATAGGCGCTTATTCTGTGATTTTACAAATGCTACAGAAGATTAAGTTTTTTGCTCTCTAGTCACGGCACGATAAGCAATATCGGTACGATAAAAAGTATCTTTCCAACGAATCTTTTGCACGTTTTGATAAACCACTTGTTGGGCTAGCGTAACCGTATCTCCTAAGGCAGTGACACAAATTACCCTACCGCCATTGGTTTTAAACTGCCCATCTTCATATATTGTTCCGGCATGAAAAACTTTAGCACTATCATCTATTTTATCTAAACCCGAGATTACATCCCCTTTTTGGTAAGCATTTGGATAACCACCAGCAGCCATTACCACACCAATAGCAGCACGTTTATCCCATTCAATAGTAGCTTGGTCAAGTTGCTTATTAATGGCTAATTCACATAAAAAAGTTAAATCTGACTTTAAACGCATCATAATTGGTTGGGTTTCTGGATCGCCAAAACGACAATTATATTCTAAAACATTAATATCACCTTGTGGTGAAACCATTATTCCAGCATACAAAAACCCCGTATAAGGATGTCCTTCTTGTGCCATGCCTGCAATTGTAGGTTCAATTACTTGTTGCATAATTTTTTCACTGATTTCTGGCGTCACAACGGGGGCCGGAGAATAAGCACCCATACCGCCGGTATTTGGGCCTAAATCACCATTATCTCTTGCTTTGTGATCTTGAGAAGTTGCTAGAGGCAGAATATTATTACCATCAGCCATAACAATAAAACTGGCTTCTTCACCTTGTAAAAATTCCTCAATCACCACTCTATGCCCTGCATCACCAAAGGCATTACCGGCTAACATATCTTTTACAGCCAATTCAGCTTCTTCAATAGTTTGGGCAAGAATAACGCCCTTTCCTGCTGCTAGCCCATCGGCTTTAATAACAATTGGCGCACCTTGTTGATGAATATAGGCAATAGCCGCTTTTATTTCGGTAAAGTTTTCATAAGCAGCGGTTGGGATCTGATGTCTGGCTAAAAAGTCTTTGGTAAAGGCTTTAGACCCTTCTAATTGTGCTGCAGCCTTTGTTGGGCCAAAAATAGCTAGGCCAGCTGCTTCAAATTGATCAACAATCCCTAAAACCAATGGCACTTCAGGGCCTACAATTGTTAAATCAATCATTTCTTTTTTAGCAAACTGAATTAATGCTGAAATATCGTCTACAGCAATATCCACATTAGTAAGCTCTTTTCCCTGCTCTTTTTCTTGCTCTGTTCCTGCATTACCCGGGGCAACAAAAACCTTGGAGACACGTTCTGCTTGTATGACTTTCCATGCCAAGGCATGCTCTCTACCTCCACTACCAACAATTAATATTTTCATGATAAACCTTAGTGATTAATTCCATATGCATTCCCACAGAGGACCGTGGGAACGAGAAAACAGTAACTCTTAAGGGAGAAATCTGCTCTAGCTTCCCCCTTTTTCAAAGGGGGATTGAGGGGGATTTGTGTTGTTGTTAAACAATTGTTCTGGTGCATTTTATTTAAAAGTACAAATCTCCCCTAACCCCTTGCTAAAGAGGGGAACCGTTTTGAGCAATATTTATTTTAAGAACTACCCTTTGAATATTTCATAGCAACAAATTTTAACTCTGCCCCCGAATATTCAGACAATGAACCTGTATGGCCAATGATCTTACCCATATACCAGTGATGCTTGGGTATACAGGGAAGCCGTCAAACCGATGAAGCTCAGGAGTGTATTCTCATACATGACTGAGCTTCAGAGGGCAGACAATGAACCTGTATGACCAATGAACACTGGTATATTTAGTGTCTGAAGTGACGCATCCCAGTAAACACCATTGCAATCCCATGTTCATCAGCTGCTGCAATGACTTCTTCATCGCGCATTGAACCACCCGGTTGAATAACTGCTGTTATTCCTGCTTCTGCGGCTGCATCAAGCCCATCTCTAAAGGGAAAAAATGCATCCGATGCCATCACCGAACCTTTCACCACTAAATTTTCATCATCAGCCTTAATGCCAGCAATTTTAGCCGAGTATACTCGGCTCATCTGCCCTGCACCTACGCCAATTGTTTGTAAGTTTTTAGCGTATACTATTGCATTTGACTTAACAAATTTAGCAACTTTCCAGCAAAACAATAAATCTTGAATTTGCTCTTCTGTTGGTACCAACTTAGTAACAAGTTTTAAATCCTCTTTACAAATCAATCCTTGATCGCGCTCTTGCACCAATAAACCACCGCTAACACGTTTGTAATCCAAAGTTTGAACTGCTTGCTGTGCCCAGTAACCACAGGATAAAACACGGACATTTTTTTTCTGGGCTAAAATAGCTAGGGCATCAGCATCAATCGCTGGTGCGATAATCACTTCAACAAATTGTCGATTAATAATTTCTTTGGCCACACAAGCCTGTAATGAACCATTAAAAGCAATAATGCCTCCAAATGCAGAAGTTGGATCAGTTTCATAGGCTTTTTCATAGGCTTCCATCTGTGTTGCGGCAACGGCTACTCCACAAGGGTTGGCATGTTTAACGATGACACAGGCAGGTGCATCAAAAAATTGTTTTACACATTCTAAGGCAGCATCAGTATCGGCAATATTATTGTAAGAAAGCTCTTTCCCTTGTAATTGCTCAGCCGTCGAAATCCCCATTTCAGAAGGATTTTTTTCCACATAAAATGCTGCTTGTTGATGAGGATTTTCACCATAACGCATGGTTTGTGTTTTATGAAATTGTAAATTACAGGTTTGAGAAAAGGTTTGTTGTTCATCATTCTCTAATGAAATTTTTCCCAAATAATTAGCAATTTGACCATCATAATTTGAAGTATGCTCAAATGCTTGTACTGCTAATTTAAAACGACAAGCCAAGTCCAAGCTGCCATTATTACTACGCAATTCATCAATAATTCCTGTATATTCAGCAGGCTCGACAACAATAGCGACACTTTGATGATTTTTAGCCGCAGATCGAACCATAGCTGGCCCACCAATATCAATATTTTCTATCGCAAGAGCAAGATCACAATCGGGTTTTTTGATGGTTTCAGCAAATGGATATAAATTCACCACTACCATATCTATTTCACCAATATCATGTTGCTGCATCACATCTTCATCAATACCTCGACGTGCTAGAATACCACCATGAATTTTGGGGTGCAGAGTTTTTACTCTCCCAGCCATCATTTCAGGAAATCCCGTGTAATCAGAAACTTCTGTCACCTTAATACCACTATCTTCCAATAACTTAGCTGTACCACCGGTTGATAAAATTCTCACTGACAATTCATTCAAGGCTTTAGCAAGCTCTAACACCCCTGTCTTATCAGAGACGCTAATTAAAGCAGTTTTTATTTTTACCCGATTATTTGTTTTCATATTTAAAAATTTCACTCGACTTTAAATTGTTGTAATTATATTGTTGTAATTTTTTACGCAAAGTTGTACGACTAATCCCCAATATTTGACTAGCATAACTTTGGTTATTATTAGTGAATGCCATAACTCTAGTCAATAATGGCTTTTCGACTTCCGACAAAACCATTTCATATAAATCCCCGCCAAAATCATTTCCCATTGTCTGAAAATAATCATTTAAGGCGTGATGAACACAGTCTCCTAAGTGGTGGTGCCTATGTTCTTGAGCTGAAGCTAAAGGGGGAGCAGATGATGATTTATTTTTACTTTTAGGCATAACTAAACATTATTTATAATTCATAAAAAAATGATTTATCAAGCTCAACTGTGTTTGAGCATCAGTGACTTGACGGATATTTTGCCAAATTTTATTTGCATTAGGCAAACAAGCCAAAAAGGCTTTTATGTGTTTTCTCGCAACTTTAGTACCGTGTTCTTCACCATATAATAAATAAATTTCCTGCACCAATTCCGTTAACCAAGCTCGAATCTCAAATAAACTTGGCGCAGGCATTTTAGAGTCAGTTTGCAAAAAGTAATTGATTTCTCGAAAAATCCACGGTTGTGACTGTGCACACCGACCGATCATAATCGCATCGGCACCGGTATATTGTAATACAAATTTTGCCTTTTCGACACTATCAATATCACCATTTGCAATCACTGGAATAGAGATATGTTGCTTTACCTGTTTAATCATCTCATATTCGGCAGCGCCCAAATACTGACATTCTCTGGTTCTACCGTGGATTGTTATCGCTTGAATTCCCTCTTGCTCGGCGATGTGTGCAATAGTTAGGGCATTTTTATTGTTTTTACTCCAGCCAGTGCGAATTTTTAAACTTACAGGCACATTAACAGCCTTTACCACCTGATGCAGAATTTCTCGCACTAATACTTCATTTTTTAATAATGCTGATCCTGCTTGTACCTGACAAACTTTTTTTGCTGGACAGCCCATATTAATATCGATAATATCAGCACCTAAGTCAACATTAAATTTTGCCGCTTTTGCCATCATTACTGGATCAGATCCTGCTATTTGCACACTAATAGGGCTTGGTTCTCCTTCATGTTGTAAGCGGGTTTGGGTTTTTCGCGTTTTCCATAAGTGTTCTTGACTGGTGACCATTTCTGACACTGCCAAAGAAGCACCTAATTTTCGACATAACCGTCTAAAAGGTAAGTCTGTAATCCCTGCCATCGGTGCAAGTAATACTTGCCCCTTTAGTTGATATTCTCCAATTTTCATCGTTAATGCTTGGCGTTAATCTCAACTTTATTGGCAACCAGCCTTACCCATTCATCTTTTACAACAGAAGGTTTAAAACTAAATTGTTGCTGATAACAGGCTAACACTTGTTGTTGTTGACTTTCTAATATACCCGATAACACCATAGAACCTGATGGTTTGACATAATTAGACAAGCTATCTGCCAAGTCCATCAATGGCCTTGCAAGAATATTTGCCAACATAATATCAACCTGTAAATGTGGGTGTGCTTTTTCAAAATCTTTAACTAAAAAAAAGCTGATATTATCACTAAGGTGATTTTTTTTAGCATTTTCAATACTTGCTTCAACCGCTTGTGGATCAATATCTACTGCATAAACGTGTTTTGCCCCTAACTTGGCCGCAGCAACCGCTAAAATCCCTGAACCACAACCGAAATCAAGCACGGTTTTTCCTCGCAAAGAGGTATTAAATGCTTGTTTTTTTTCAGCCACATGAGAGTCGTCTGTTAAACCTGTGAATTCTTCTAACCATTGTAAGCACAAAGCGGTCGTTGCATGCGTTCCCGTGCCAAAGGCCAGCCCAGGATCCAGCATAATATTAATTGCATCAGCTTCTGGAGGTTCCATCCAACTGGGACAGATCCATAAGTTATTACCAAAACGAATAGGTTGATAATTTTCCATCCATTCGCGAACCCAATCTTTTTCTTCAACAATTTCAATTTTAAACGCAATGTTTTTTCCCAAAGAGCTTTTCACCTTAGCCATTACCGGGCGTAAATCTTGATCCGCATTAAATAATCCACTCATAATCGTCTCTGACCAAACAGGAGTTGAGTTTAAAGGTGGTTCATAAATCGGTTCATCACCGGCATCTTGAAGAGAAACCGAAAGCGCACCCTGCTGACTCAATAAAGAACTTAAAGGATCACTTTGTTTTGAAGGACAGTTAAATATTAATTGTTGCCATGACATAATGGGAAAATAAGCTGAATAAATAATTAGACGAT
>CAYMMQ010000004.1:0-3037 GCA_964391585.1 uncultured Ectothiorhodospiraceae bacterium | reverse complement strand
GAATTGTAATCTATTTTAATCTTATAATACAAAATTTTCCTAAAATTTAATCTATTACCCTTGACTGCTGATGATTGGAATCTAAGATAAGCACATTATAAATAAAGGTCTAAAATTTCAATGTTTGAGGGGAGAGATTAGGTTAATAATGAAAGGAAATGAAAGCCAATGTATGAGTAAATTATGAAAGAATGCTAGCCCTCATTTAAGGTGGAAATATTGAAGCTATAATTCATACAAAAATAATACAGTAAAATAGAAAACCCTACTATTTTTGAAGAAATTGGCAAAAACTGCTATGCATAACTACTGTGCATTAATTAAAAACTTGATTTTTATCTTAATAAACCGCTATATTATGTTTATTTTTGGCATAACACCTATATTTATTAGGACTACTGCGTTACAATCACCCACTAGGGCATAGTTTTAGATAACAGATTAAATATAACCTCTAACCAACTAATAATTAAAACTTTTATTCAAGTGAACCAACAGACCGAAAATTTTAACTCAAATGATGAATTTTTAACTGAAATCGCTGATGATTTCATTCAAGATGCTGTGCAATCGTTTGAAGATCCATTGTTAGACTGTTTAGTCACTTTAACAAAGCTTGACCATCATCCTTTTTCTGCCGATGCACTTAAAGCAGGTTTGCCACTTGTTAAACAAAGACTTACCCCCGAACTATTTGATCGAGCAGCTAACCGCGCTGGTTTTAAATCAACCATAGTCGAGCGAAAACTTAGAAAAATCCCCTCTATTGTATTGCCGGTTATTCTATTATTAAAAAATAACCAAGCTTGTGTATTAGAAAGTGTTGATCATGATAATCATACGGCAACAATTATTCAGCCGATAGCAGGAAAATCATCCAAAATAGAAATAAGTTTAGCTAAATTAAACTCACTTTACAGCGGTTATGCCATCTTTGTTAAGCGTGAATATAACTTTGACTCAAGAACATCTGAAAAAATTCTTGATACCGAAAGTAAAAATTGGTTTTGGGGCACCTTATGGTTATCAAAAGATATCTATCGTGACGTATTACTTGCCTCTTTTTTTATTAACCTGTTTGTTATTGCCACCCCATTATATGTCAGAAGTATTTATGACCGGGTAATCCCCAATAATGCGTTAGAAACTTTGTGGGTTTTGTCACTTGGCATTGCGGTTGTATTTTTATTTGAATTTATCTTTAAAACCATGCGTGGTCATTTTATTGATGTCGCTGGGAAAAAAGCCGATGTAATTTTGTCGGCAATGATTTTTGAAAAAGTAATATCTATTCGCATGGAAGCACGTCCAGAATCTGTTGGTGCATTTTCTGATAATGTTAGAGCATTTGAAACGATTAAAAACTTTTGGACCTCAGCAACCATTGCTGTGTTTATAGATATCCCCTTCTTTTTCTTGTTTATCTTTGTCATCTATATGTTTGCAGGCCCAATGGCATATATTCCCATATTTGCTGTTGTATTGATCGTTGCTTATAGTTTTATTATTCGAATTCCAATAAAATCCGAAATACAAAAAAACTTTCGTACATCATTACAAAAAAATGCCACCTTAATTGAAAGCTTAAGTAGTGTGGAAACTATTAAAACGCTGGGTTCTGAAGGACATATTCAGCGAAAATGGGAAGAAGCCGTTGGTTATATGGCGGATAAAGGACTTAAAATTCGCTTATTAAGTCAATCTGTTGGTAATTTTTCTGGTTTTATTACCAACCTTTCCACTATTGCCATTTTTATTATTGGAATTAATCAGGTTATCAATCACGATCTGAGCTCAGGCTCACTCATTTTGTGCATGATGATTTCGCGTCGTGCTATTTCTCCTATGTCTAAAGTAGCCGGCATGGTTGCTAACTATCAATTAACGAAAACGGCTTTAGACTCATTAAATGATATCATGCAATTACCGATTGAGCGACCAAAAGAAAAAAAGTTTATTCACCGAAAAGGTTTTAATGGTAAAATTCAATTTTTGAATGTTGATTTTAACTATCCTCATCAAGAAAACAAGGCTTTATCTAATATCAGCTTTACCATTCTTCCTGGGCAAAAAGTAGGTTTTGTTGGAAGCATTGGTTCTGGAAAAACCACTATTGAAAAGTTAATGTTAGGACTTTATCAACCGATTAATGGACAAGTTCGTTTTGACGACGTTGATATGGCGCAAATTGATCCGGCTGATTTAAGACGTAATATAGGTTATGTTTCTCAAGATATTGCTCTTTTTCATGGCACAGTTCGTGATAATATTTGTGCTAAAGCACCTTATGTTTCGGATGAAGAAATTTTACGTGTTGCTAATATTACTGGAGTAACCGACTTTACCAATCGGCATCCTGCTGGCTTTGATATGCCTGTTTTTGAACGTGGTGAAGGTTTATCTGGCGGACAACGGCAAAGTATTTGCTTGGCACGAGCCTTATTACTTGATCCGCCCATATTAATTCTTGATGAGCCCACCAGTTCGATGGATAATAAATCAGAAGCAATGATTCTTAATAAGTTACAAAAAATTGTTAAAGATAAAACGCTAGTCTTAGTTACGCACCGCTCATCTGTGTTAAAACTTGTTGAGCATCTCATTGTGATCGAAAATGCATCTGTTGCAGCCAATGGCAAAAAAGAAACCGTTTTAGAAGCATGAAAACAAAAACGAGTTAAAACTCGATAAAAAGAAATAAAAATGAATAACGATAAAACCACAACCGCTACTAGCCCTATTACAGCCACAACAGCCACAACAGCCACAACAACTACCGCTAAAGTTGCCAAGGGCTCTGTGGCTAATACTAATTCAGTACAAACTGACTCCCATGTTAAAGCTGCCGTTCCTACCTTACCTTCATCGTTTGGCTTACAAACCAATAATGTTGAATTCTCTACTACACCCGTTAAAAAAGAAACAATTACAAAGAGAATTACAACTGTAACTACGGTGACAACCGCAACAAGCCCGACTACAGTTACTAGTCCAACAACTGTTACTAGCCCAACAACTGTTACTAGTCCAACAACTG
>CAYMMQ010000003.1:32376-45258 GCA_964391585.1 uncultured Ectothiorhodospiraceae bacterium | reverse complement strand
GCTATTATCGCTTACCAAATGTTTGTGGCTAGTATGATGAAAAAATATCTATCGGCAAATACTAAACCGACTGCAACGGTGACTGCAATTGAAGTGAAAAAGGAATTATGGCAACCACAACTGATTGCAGTGGGAACTTTGCGAGCGCTCCAAGGGGTTGAGATTAGCTCTGAAGTTGCAGGAACTGTTGAGAAGCTTTATTTTGTCTCTGGCAATGAGGTTAAAAAAGGCGACTTATTATTAAAATTAAATACCAGTGAAGAAGTTGCAAAATTAAAAGCTTTAAAAGCAAGTAGCAAACTGGCTGAAATTAATTATGAGCGTGATAAAAGGCAGCTAAAAGTTCGTGCAATTAGTGAATCACAATTAGATGCCTCAAAAGCAGAAGTATTAAATCGAAAGGCCCAAGAAGCACAGCAACAAGCTATTATTAATAAAAAAATTATTCGCGCTCCTTTTTCGGGTCGTTTAGGTGTTAGCCAAATCAGTGCAGGACAATTTATTGCACCAGCTGAAAAAATCGTTCCTTTACAAGATACTGCTTCACTTTATATTGATTTTTATGTACCACAAAAATATTTGATGATGCTAAAAACAGGGCTTAACCTTTATGTATTTAGTAAGGATCCTAATGGAGATGAGACAAAAGCTATAGTTGGCCGTATTAGTACGATTAATAGTGTGGTAGATAAGAATACCCGCAATGTTCTGGTGGAAGGTATTATTGATAATAAAGATGGTTACTTATTATCCGGTATGTTTGTTAATGTGAAAATTGACTTAGGTGAATCGAAAGAGTTATTAACTTTACCGCAAACAGCCTTGAGCTTTAATGCTTATGGCACGACAGTTTTTGTTGTAAATAAAGATGATAAGGAAAAAGATAAATTAGTCGCTCAACAACTTTTTGTGAAAACAGGTGATAAACGAGGCGATCAAGTTGCTATTTTAGAAGGGATTAACAAAGGTGATATGGTTGTAACCAGTGGGCAATTAAAACTTAAAAATGGTACTCCAGTAAAAATAGATAATTCGGTGTTGCCTGAGAATGAAATCGCTCCAACTCCGCAGGAGCGTTAATGATG
This sequence comes from uncultured Ectothiorhodospiraceae bacterium, assembly GCA_964391585.1. Classification (GTDB taxonomy): domain Bacteria; phylum Pseudomonadota; class Gammaproteobacteria; order GRL18; family GRL18; genus JADGAU01. The sequence continues at coordinate 44,173 of CAYMMQ010000003.1, read as the reverse complement.
AAAAACTTCACTGATATATTTATTCAAAAACCCGTTTTAGCCACTACCATCAGCTTACTATTGTTAGTAATGGGTATTCAAGCTATTGGGAATATGCCAATCCGCCAATATCCTGAAACGCAAAATGCCATTATTACCACTACCACTGTTTATTATGGTGCAGATGCTCAGACTATTTCTGGGTTTGTTACTCAACCTTTAGAAACAGCCATTGCTCAATCGGAAGGAATTGATTATTTATCTTCTGTCAGTGTTAGTGGTGTTTCTACTATTAGTGCGACTCTTCGTTTAAATCATGATGCAAATCGTGCGTTGACCGATATTAATGCCAAAGTTAATGCTGTATTGAATCAATTACCCGCAGAGGCTCAACAGCCAGTCTTAACCGTACAAGTGGGTGAAACTATCAGCTCAATGTATATGGGTTTTTTCAGTAATGTATTAGACAATAATAATGTGACTGATTATTTGCTACGAGTGGTTAAACCACAACTTGATGGTATTGAGGGTGTGCAAAGAGCAGAAATTATTGGTTCTCGTTTATTTGCTTTACGCGCCTGGTTAGATCCTGCTCGCATGGCTTCTTATGGACTTTCAGCCAGTGATGTATCAGCTGCACTTGCCGCTAATAACTACTTAGCTACATTAGGAAGTAGTAAAGGTCAAATGGTTAGTGTTGAACTGAATGCTGACACCAGTATTCATTCAGTAGAGGAATTTAAAAAATTAGCAATTAAAGAGCAAAATGGCGCTATTGTTCGTCTTGAAGATGTAGCGAATGTAATGTTAGGTGCTGAAAACTATAATTTAACCACAGCATTTGATGGTGATAAATCTGTTTTTATTGGTATTAAAGTCGCTCCTGATGCCAATGTGTTGGAAGTGATCCAGCGGGTTAGAAATGCTTTTCCAAAAATTCAAGCTCAAATGCCTAACGGTTTAACAGGGAAAATTGTCTATGATGGCACTAGTTTTATTGAAAGTTCGATTGATGAGGTAATTAAAACTTTATTGGAAGCATTATTAATTGTTTCCTTAGTGGTATTTATTTTCCTTGGAAATTGGCGGGCAGTAATTGTCCCATTAGTTGCAATTCCCCTGTCCTTAATTGGTGCATTTTTTGTGATGCAATCTTTGGGATATACCATTAATTTATTAACCTTGTTATCGCTGGTATTAGCGATCGGCCTGGTGGTAGATGATGCGATTATTGTGGTGGAAAACGTCGATAGGCATATGCACGAAGAAGGGAAGTCACCATTTGAAGCTGCCATTATGGCAGCGAGAGAACTAGGTGGGCCAATTATTGCTATGACAATTGTATTGATAGCCGCTTACGTTCCCATTGGCTTCCAGGGAGGGTTAACTGGTGCACTATTTAGTGAATTTGCTTTTACCTTAGCAGGAGCTGTTACTATTTCGGGGATTGTTGCTTTGACCTTGTCGCCAATGATGGCATCTAAAATTTTTAAAGAAAAACAACAAGATAATGGCTTAGTTATTTTTATTAATACTCAGTTTTCACGCTTGCATGACTCTTATCAGCGACGTTTAACGGGAACCTTAGACACTTGGCCTGTTATGGTGGTAATGGGGGTATTATTACTGATTTTAGTTGTATTTCTTTTTGCAACATCAAAAGCTGAGCTTGCTCCACAAGAAGATCAAGGCATTGTGTTAGGGCAAGTTGTTGGTGCTCCAAATGCGACTGCTCAACAAATGGGCGTATATGCCGATCAAGCGTTTAAATTAGCAAAAGAGTTACCTGAATATGAACAGATGTTTCAGATTACAGGGATCCCAACAACCAACCAAGGGATTGGTGGGGTAATATTTTCTTCTTGGGAAAACAGAGAACGCTCTGCCGCTGAATTACAACAAGAATTACAGCAAAAATGGAATACGATTGCTGGAGCAAGAGTGGCTGCTTTCCAGTTTCCTGCCTTACCTGGTTCTGGCGGTTTGCCTTTGCAATTTGTAGTTAAAACAACGGAGTCATTTGATAGTTTAAATGAAGTCGTAAAAAAAATAGTGGCTAAGGCTCAAGCCAGTGGCATGTTCTTTTTCATTGACTCAGATTTAAAAATTGATAAACCACAAAGCACCTTGATTGTGGATCGAGATATGGCAACTTCTCTGGGCTTAAGTCAGCGAGATGTTGGTGTTGCTCTTGGAGCGGCATTAGGTGGTGGCTATGTAAATTATTTTTCTATTGATGGACGCTCTTATCGGGTAATGCCCCAAGTTGCGCAAATGGATAGGTTAAATCCCGAGCAAGTGCTTAACTATTACATTCGTAGCCCTTCAGGGAAAATGATTAGTGCGGAAACGATTGCTTCTATTAGTCATGAAGTAGTTCCAGAGTCTATTAATCGTTTTCAACAATTAAATTCAGCTACTATTTCGGGTGTTTATGCACCAGGTGTTTCACAACAGCAAGTATTGGATTTTATGCTTCAAGCGCTAAATGAAGCAGCACCAACTGGATATAGTGCAGATTATGCTGGCTCATCACGTCAATATATGCAAGAGTCCGGTGGATTTGTGTTTACTATGTTGTTTGCAATAGTGATTGTTTTTCTGGCATTGTCTATTCAGTTTAATAGCTTTCGCGATCCATTGGTGATTCTGGTCTCTGTCCCTTTAGCATTATTAGGGGCATTATTGTTTATTAATGTCGGTTTGGCTTCAATTAACATCTATACTCAGGTGGGTTTGGTCACATTAATGGGATTAATCAGTAAGCATGGAATTTTGATGGTGCAATTTGCTAATGAGTTACAATTACAAGGAAGAACTAAACTTGAGGCTATAACAGAAGCATCAAGTGTACGTTTGCGTCCTATTTTAATGACTACAGCGGCAATGGTCTTAGGTGTTATCCCATTGGTGATAGCAACAGGTGCAGGTGCTGCTGGTCGTTACTCGATGGGATTAGTGATTTGTACCGGGTTATCTATTGGGACTATCTTTACTTTGTTTGTGGTGCCGGCAGTTTACATGTTGTTAGCGAAAGATCGCTCTTTAGAAATACAAAAAACAATACAAGAAAATAAAGCTAAGGAACTTATTGAGTCAGAGTTAAATTAAATCTTTTGATAAACTTCGAAGTTGATAAGCCTGAGCTAATGCATCAACTTTTTGTTGTTGATATTCTCGCAGTCCGCTGAGGATCATGTTTTTTTTGCCTTGGCCAATGATTTCTTCATGACATAAAACATCAAATTCGATACAGACTTTGGCGCGTTTAGAGACTACTTCGATACTGGTTTGATGTAATTGAACTTGAAGATCTTTAATATCTAATCGGGCCAGTGATAGGCTCATGTTTTCATATATGACCAGCGGGCGGTCAGGGTTGATCATCACATTTTCTTGTTTCATTAGTGGCACAAGCAGATGAGGGAAGGCTTTACCAGAAAATTTAACATAAGCTTGGATAAAAGTAGCAACTAAGTTTTTATTATGGGTAATGTCACCAGACATACTGAAATTTAAGTATTCCTTATTATCACTGCCTTTAATAGGAATTAATTCGTCCGTGGTTTCTGGGTTTTCTGTTGGTAGACTTAATAGAATATTTTCGCCAACCATGCCAGAAAAATTAAAGTGCATTTTTTGGGATAAGCCATATTGATCTAAAATGACGGCAAATAGCAAATCACCAGGAACACAAAATTTTTTGGCATTAACATCGTGGATAGGGTTAAAGTCATTAGCAACGGTCTTGGCAAATAAACTGGCTTGCCGTTTAGAAAAGGAAATATTATTTTGTTGTTGTTGGTAAAATTCTGCTAAATTCATGGTTTTGTCCAAATCTATTTTGTTAAGTGCTGATGAGTTGTTTATTTTATCACTGTTGTCAGTTTATAAATATATCATGTTTACTTGATGTTAAATTAGGCATAAAGCCGAGGTTTGTTATGAGGTTCTTTATTAAAATCTTTATTTATGTATTGTGTTTTTTTAGTTTTAATTTCACGTTTGCCGTTGAAAAATTGCAATATCAAGCTTTTTATCAAGGGGTCTTATCCTTATATTCTAAGCTAGAAATTGCAGATGTGCATTTTACCATTCAACCGTTAGAAAATGCTATCGAAGAAGATGCCTTAACCAAAATCGCTTTATCGGTTTCTTCCCAGAATTACCCCATGGTGGAAAACCTTTATTCTTTTCGCTACTTTTATCAGAGTGTTTTTGATAAAAAATCACATCAAACTTTGTATTTTGAGAATTTAAAGTCCAGTAAAAAACTTACTCATAATGTGGTTTTATTTGACTTGCCTAAACAACAAGTACAGCTTTTTTCAAGTCAAAATAGTTTACCTGTTTTACCTGAAAAAATCTCTAGTCATTTAATTAGAAACACACCTTATGCTGAAGTGGTAAAAAGTTTAGCGCTTGATGTTAAAGCTAGTCCGCTAAATCATCAAGATAAATTATTGATTGATCGTTTGTCATTGCTAGAAGAAATTCGTACCCAATTGATGTTAAATCAAAAAACAAATTCTTACTTGTTAACAAATGGAGATGAATTGATGCGATATCAGTTCACGCGCATCGAAGATGAAGAAATAACGATAGCGGGTAAAACCATTAAAGCTAAAAAAATAAAAATTGAAGGTTTTGACCTGAATAAAAAGGAAAGTAGTTTTGAAGACTATGATGATGATATTTTAAGTCGTCCAGCAAGGGAAAATCAATATCTTCATCCGCCAGTATATGTTTGGTTTAGTAACGATAAACGTTGTGTTCCGATCAAGTTTGTCAGTAGTCGGGCCATTGGTGATTTTGTTATTCAAATAGTCGACCAACAAAAAACGTAGCTTTATAATTACTAGCTTTCATAAAAGCACATGTATGTCTTTGTTATCATCTGCCGCATAATTATAACAAATTAATAAAAGTATTGATTTAAAGGAGAAAAATTGTGAAAGTATCAGTAGAAATAGCTAATGATTTTATGGTATTAGAGTAACTCCAGTAGGACGTGCAATATTCCCTTTATAACAGGCATAAAAAAGGCCAGATAAACCGGCCTTTTTTATAGAAATAACTAACTAATCCTATTGCTTGTTAGCTTTACGTTCCAAAGTTTCTTTGATAACGATGTCGGCAACATTTTTAGGACAAGGGCTATAGTGAGAAAACTCCATAGAGAATTGTCCACGACCTGAGGTCATAGTACGCAAGTCACCAATATAACCAAACATTTCACTTAGAGGCGCGTCAGCTTTGATACGAACACCCATTGCATTAGACTCTTGATCTTTAATCATGCCACGACGACGATTTAAATCGCCAATACAATCACCAACATGATCTTCAGGAGTAAATACGTCAACTTTCATGATTGGCTCAATCAATTGTGGTTTAGCCTTAGTCATTGACTGTCGGTAAGCTCCTCTAGCGGCAAGTTCAAACGCCATTGCCGATGAATCCACTGCGTGATAAGCACCATCCATTAGTGTTACATGAACATCTAAACATGGATAACCCGCTAAAACACCTTCTTCCATCATGCCTTCAAATGCTTTATCAATTGCGGACCAGTATTCGCTAGGAACATTACCACCTGTAACTTTTGATTCGAATTGATAACCGCTGTTTGGCTCGCCTGGTTCAATAATGTAATCGATTTTACCAAATTGCCCAGCACCACCGGATTGTTTCTTGTGTACATAGGTGTCTTCAACACGTTGGGTAATGGTTTCACGATAAGCAACCTGAGGCTTACCAACGTTAACATCAACTCCATGAGTACGTTTTAAAATATCAATTTTGATATCTAAATGTAATTCACCCATACCTCTAAGGATGGTTTCACCACTTTCTTGATCTGTTTCAGCGTGAAAAGAAGGATCTTCTTTAACCATTTTATTTAAAGCAACGCCCATTTTTTCTGAGCCACCTTTATCTTTAGGTGAAATAGCAATGGAAATAACAGGAGCTGGAAATACCATCGGTTCTAATGTAGCTGGGTTTTCCATATCACAAAGCGTATGACCTGTTTGGGTGTTTTTTAATCCAACAAAGGCAACGATATCACCAGCAGAGCAAGAATCTAGTTCTTGACGAGAGTCTGCATGCATTTCTACAATACGACCAATACGTTCGGTTTTGCCGGTAAATGTATTTAATACTGTAGTACCTTTTTTTAAGATCCCAGAGTATATGCGCATAAATGTTAATGCACCAAAACGGTCATCCATAATTTTAAACGCTAATGCACGGAAAGGGCGTTTGTCATCAACGATCGCAAATTCACCGGTTGCATTGCCTTCTAAATCAACTTCAGGCTGTGGATTAACTTCTGTTGGACAAGGAAGGTAATCAACCACACCATTTAATACTAATTGAATGCCTTTGTTTTTAAAAGCAGAACCACAGAATGTTGGGAAGAAATCTAATGCAATGGTACCTTTACGAATACAACGATTAATATCTTCAAGTGATGGTTGTTCGCCTTCTAAATAGGCTTCCATCAGATCATCGTCTTGCTCAAGAGCTGATTCAATTAATAATTCACGATATTCTGCAGCTTTTTCAACCATGTCAGCAGGAATATCTTGGATTTCATAGTTTGTTGGTTGACCAGAGTCATCCCATACCCAAGCTTTTTCAGTTAATAAGTCAACAACACCAACAAAATCATCTTCTGTACCAATCGGTAAAGTCATGATTAATGGGTGAGCACCTAATACATCTTGAACCTGTTTTGTTACACGGTAAAAGTCAGCACCTAAACGATCAAGTTTATTAACAAAAATAACACGAGCCACTTTTGAGTCATTTGCATAGCGCCAGTTAGTTTCAGATTGTGGCTCTACTCCGCCAGAACCACAGAATACACCAACACCGCCATCTAATACTTTTAAAGAACGATAAACTTCAATAGTAAAGTCAACGTGTCCTGGGGTATCAATAATGTTAAAACGATGGTCATTCCAAAAACATGAAGTTGCAGCAGATTGAATCGTAATCCCACGTTCTTGTTCTTGATCCATGAAGTCAGTAGTTGCTTCACCATCATGAACTTCCCCAATTTTATGGGTTTTACCAGTTAGGTTAAGAATTCGTTCTGTAGTCGTGGTTTTGCCCGCATCAACGTGGGCGAAGATGCCAATATTGCGGTACTTCGATAAGTCTGTCATAGTATTACTCGTTTAGCTGAATGTGATGAGATTAAGATGGTGCAAATTTGCTTGCACAAAAAAGAGAGAATGGTATGATTTTTAAAGGAAATTTGCAACAAAAATCATCTTTTTATTTAATTTATCTTACTTTTTTTCCTGATCCAGGCCAAAAGTACTGTGCAAAGCCCTTACTCCAAGCTCTAGGTATTTCTCGTCAACAACAACAGAAATTTTAATTTCTGAAGTTGAAATCATGGCGATATTAATGCCTTCGTCAGATAAAGCCTTAAACATTTTGCTGGCAATACCAGCATGAGAACGCATCCCTACACCGACTAAAGAGATTTTTACTATGGTATCATCGCCATTAACTTCTTTAGCGCCTAATTGGGTTGATATGCTTTTTAAAATATCTAAAGATTTGACATAATCAGTTCGGTGAACAGTAAAGGTGAAATCTGTTGTTCCTACATCACTGATATTTTGAATGATCATATCAACTTCAATGTTATGGTGGCTGATAGCATCTAATATAGTAAATGCTATACCAGGCTGATCAGGCACCCCTAAGATGGTAAGTTTTGCTTCATCTCGATTAAAAGCAATGCCAGAAACAAGCGCACTTTCCATTTTATCTTTCTCCTTAGAATTTTCACCATCATCAAAAGTTATTAAAGTTCCTTTGCCTTCTTTAAAGCTAGAAAGTACACGTAAAGGAACATTGTACTTGCCTGCAAATTCCACCGAACGAATTTGTAGCACCTTTGAGCCTAAACTGGCCATTTCTAGCATTTCTTCAAAGGTAATGCGATTTAACCTTCGTGCATTGGGTACCACACGGGGATCAGTGGTATAAACACCATCAACGTCAGTATAAATCTGACATTCATCAGCTTTTAAGGCAGCAGCAAGTGCTACAGCAGTGGTGTCAGAGCCACCTCGACCTAAGGTGGTGATATTATTATCCTCATCAATGCCTTGAAAACCAGCGACAACCACAACACGTCCTTGCTCAAGATCTGCTCGTATATTTTTTCCATCTATATCTACAATTCTTGCCTTGTTAAAAGCACTATCAGTACGGATATGAACTTGACTGCCTGTATAGGAGCGGGCATTGATATCAACTTGCTCTAATGCAATACTTAATAATGCAATAGTGACTTGCTCTCCAGTTGACAATAAAACATCCATTTCGCGGGGGGAAGGGGGGTTATTGCCAAGAGCTTGAGCTAAAGTTGTTAAGCGATTGGTTTCACCACTCATTGCAGAAACAACTACGACGATTTGATCGCCAGCTTGAATGTGTTTTTTTATTTTTTCAGCAATAGCACAAATCCGTTCAGTTGTACCAACGGAAGTTCCACCATATTTTTGAACAATTAAGGCCATAATTCAGATATCGCTCGTTAGTTTACAAAGTTTTTTCTAACCAAGGCTTTAAACTTGCCAAGGCTGTATCGATATTTTCAGGTTGATTTCCACCGGCCATTGCCATATCTGGACGTCCACCCCCTTTTCCACCTACTTGGGTGGCGACTTGGTTGACTACATCGGCAGCTTTAATGCGGGAAACAAGATCTTTAGAAACACCAGCAATGAGGTTGACTTTATTATTTTCAACACTGGCAAGTAGCACAATACAACTACCCAGCTTGTTTTTCAACTGATCCAAGGTTTCTCTAAGATTCTTAGCATTGATGCCATCAAGTTTAACCGATAAAACTTTGATGCCTGCAATTTCTACAGCTTGCTCGATTAAAGAGCCACCTTGATTACTGGCTAATTTACTTTTAAGCCGTTCACATTCTTTTTCTAATTCTTTGTTATGCTCAAGTAAACTTTCGATTTTTTTTTCAAGATTATCGCGAGGTATTTTTAATGCTCTTGCCATTGCATTTATAGCCTGTTCAGTTTTTTTAACATAATCTAATGCGTTTTGAGAGCTAACTGCTTCAATCCGTCGAACCCCAGCAGCAACGCCTGCTTCAGAAATGATTTTTAATAGACCAATTTCACCTGTTTGATTGACATGTGTGCCACCGCAAAGCTCAATAGAAAACTCACCCATGCTTAATACTCTGACTTCATCTGAGTATTTTTCTCCAAACAATGCCATTGCTCCACTTTCTTTTGCTTTATCAATAGACATTACTTGAGTATTTACAGGATGATTGATGCGAATTTGTTTATTAACTAATTGTTCAATATCATCCAATTGTTTCTCACTAATAGCTTCATAGTGAGAAAAGTCAAAACGAAGTTTTTGATGGTCGACCAAGGAGCCTTTTTGTTGTACGTGTTCGCCTAAAATCTGACGTAATGCCGCATGTAATAGGTGAGTTGCTGAGTGATTCGCCTTAATTTGTTGGCGTTGTTGCTGATCTACAGTGACATTAGTACTTTGTTGTTGCGATAATTTTCCTTGAATTAATCTACCATAGTGTAAAAAAGTGGAACCCATCTTTTGCGTATCTGTAACTTCAAATATAGCATCTTGGGTTTTGATAAATCCTTTATCACCCACTTGACCACCTGATTCTGCATAAAAAGGAGTACTGTTTAATACGATAATCGCTTGTTGCCCAGCGCTTATATTAGCAACTTTTTCATTGTTGACAAAAATATCTAAAATGATTTCAGTAGCACTTAATTCATCATAACCAACGAAGTTGGTGTTGAGCTGGGTATCTTTTGAAAAAACCAGTTGCTGAGCATCTTTTGCAGCAAATCCTCCAGAAGAGCGAGCTCGAACCCTTTCTTCTTGCATTTTTTCTTCAAAGCCTTGTTGATCAAGTTGTAAGCCTCGTTCTCTAGCAATATCAGCGGTTAAGTCAAAAGGAAAACCATAGGTCCCATACAGTTTAAAGGCAATTTCGCCGGAAATAACTTTACCATCTAGCTCGGCAATTTCTGCTTCAAGTATATCCATGCCTTGGCTTAATGTTTCAGCAAAGCTTTCTTCTTCTTGAGATAATATTCTTTCAATGTGTGCTTGTTGCTTATTGAGTTCAGGGTATGCATCACCCATTACAAACGCTAAATCTTGCACCAAACGATAAAAAAACTTTTCGTCTATACCTAATTTATGGCCATGGCGAATTGCACGGCGAATAATACGCCTAAGAACATAACCACGTCCTTCATTTGAAGGGATCACGCCATCAACAATTAAAAAAGAGCAGGCGCGGATATGATCACTGATCACTCGAAGTGACTTATTGCTTAAGTCATTACAGTTTGCAATTTTTGCAACAGCTTTGATTAAATGTTGAAATAAATCAATATCATAGTTGTTATGTGCATGCTGTAGGATGGCGGTTAATCTTTCTAAGCCCATGCCAGTATCAACCGATGGCTTAGGTAATTCAACTAAGCTACCATCTTTTTTACGATCATACTGCATGAAAACTAAATTCCAGATTTCAATATATCTGTCACCATCTTCATCAGGGGAGCCAGGAGGTCCTCCAGCAATTTCTTCACCGTGATCATAAAAAATTTCACTACACGGTCCACAAGGGCCAACATCCCCCATAGACCAAAAATTATCTTTCTCCCCAATTCGAGAAAAACGTTGTGGAGAAACTTTTATTTCCTTCAGCCAAATATCAGCGGCTTCATCATCTTTTTCATAAACAGTTACCCATAATTTTTCAGCGGGCAATCCAATCACATTAGTTAAAAATTCCCAAGCATAAGCAATGGCATCATGTTTAAAATAGTCACCAAAACTAAAATTTCCCAGCATTTCAAAAAAAGTATGGTGTCTGGCAGTATAACCAACATTTTCTAGATCATTGTGTTTACCACCTGCTCGCACACATCGTTGGCTCGATGCTGCGGTGTGATAATTTCTGTTATCAACACCAAGAAAAACATCCTTAAATTGCACCATCCCAGCATTAGTGAAAAGTAAGGTAGGATCATCTGCAGGCACCAATGAACAACTGGCAATAATCTCATGATCTTTGCTGGCGAAATAATCAAGAAAGGCTGCTCTAACTTGAGCAGTGGAAAAATTTTTCTGGGTCTTGGTTGACATGGTTACTATTTGTTGGTTTTCGGTTTTTCGGTTTATTAATGATAAATAATGTTATTAGCCCATTCTGCAGGAAATCCACGTTGGTATAAAAAGCGAGATTGTTTCAATCGATCTTTTACCCCTTCGGCTGGGTTGCTGCCAAATTTTTTATGGTATTGTTGCTTCATTGTTGCTAACCATTGTTCTTTACTAATTTCAGCTAAGTACATATCAATGATCGTTACATCAACTTCTCTATTATCTAATTCGTGGCGAATTTTTATTGGCCCAAATCCTTTATTTTGTCGAAAGCGAATAAATGTTTCAGTAAATCTGTATTCAGAAAGCAAGTCATCATCAATAAGTTCGTTAATCACTTGTTTGATTAGTTGTTCAATCTGTTCAGAAGTGTGTTCTTCTTTATATTTTATCTGTAATTTGCTTGCTAATTCTTTTTTAGCATGTTCTCTTCTGGCTAAAAAATTCATGGCAGAAAGACGAATTTTTGCTTTAGAAATTGACATTCTAGTACTAACGATGAAAAATTAGACACATTTTATAGCAAAATCTATAAAGGGCAAGATGTTATATTAAAAATATGTAAAATTTAATGGCTGAAAACGACATAATGAGAGAT
>CAYMMQ010000003.1:18821-32276 GCA_964391585.1 uncultured Ectothiorhodospiraceae bacterium | reverse complement strand
AAGCTAATATAACAGGAGAAAACAAAGATTTAGGTTTGTTAACTGATTGTGAACCAACTAAAAAGGCCTGTATTATTGAAACGGTTTTAGCTGACAATACCGTAAAGCTAGTGTTAAGCCTTGATTCAGCGGTTAAGGCATTAACAAAGTTTCCGATTAATATACAGATAGATGGCAAACAAGCAAGTACTGTCAATAAAGTGAAAGTAAGCTTTTCTATGCCGGATATGGATATGGGGGAAAATTCCTTATTATTCCAGCCAGTAGAAAATGATCTACAAGCAAATTTATTTAACTGGCAAACTCAAGCAATGTTACCCATGTGTCCATCAGGAGGAATGGACTGGATCGCAACGATTTATATGTCAATTTCTGAAAATATGTTATCTTTTAGTTTTCCTATTAAAATGGTGAAACCATAAAATTGACTGATTAAAAAACTCGACAATAAAGGAAATTATTATGAAGCTAGTAAAAATATTTATGACCTTGTTTATAGTAAGTTTGGCTTTTTCCGGTAGCGTTATGGCAAAAGAAATTGTAATTAAATTTTCCCATGTTACTACTGAAAATACCCCCAAAGGGCAAGCTGCTAATTTGTTTAAACAATTGGTTGAAGAGCGTTTAAAAGGTAAGGTTAGAGTTGAGGTTTTTCCTAATTCCCAATTATATGATGATAAAGAAGTTTTAAAGGCTTTATTATTGGGTGATGTGCAGATGGCGGCCCCATCTTTATCTAAGTTTGGTAAATTTACTAAAAAATATGGCATTTTTGATTTGCCCTTTTTATTCAGCGATGCTAATTCAGTAAGCTGCTTTACTAATAGTATACAGGGGCAAAATCTATTAGAAGCAGCGGGTAAAAAAGGATTAAAGGGCTTAGGGTATTGGTTAAATGGAATGAAGCAATTATCTGCGAATAATCCCTTGATTGCTCCAAGCGATGCAAAAGGAAAAAAATTCCGTATTATGAGTTCCGATGTTTTAGAAGCTCAGTTTAAGGCCTTGGATGCAAATCCACAAAAAATGTCCTTTGCTGAAGTTTATAACTCCTTATCTACGGGGGTTATTGATGGCCAAGAAAATACCTGGTCAAATATTCGCACTAAAAAATTCTATGAAGTGCAAAGTGACTTTACTGAATCTAATCATGGCGTGCTTGAATATTTATTAGTGACCAGTACTCGCTTTTGGAAAAGTTTACCCAAAGATATCCAAAAAGAGTTAACTGCTATTATCAAAGAAGTCACTGCCAAAGAAACTCAGCTAGCACTTGATGCAGAAGAAAATGACAAAAAATTTATTCAAAATGCTGGTACAACAACGATTCATCCGTTAAGTAAAGCGCAGGCAAAAGTATGGGCAAATGCCATGCATCCTGTTTGGACTAAGTTTGAGTCAGATATTGGTAAGGAAAATATTGATGCGGTGTTACGTTGCAATAAATAAGATATTACTAATCACTCATCTCTTAAAGGGTGAGTGATAATGTATACACCGTTGGTTTTACGCACGATCTGCTAATGGAGTTCCAATGAGAAAATGGATAGATTATTTTGAAGAAGCTGTTTTAGCTCTATTACTCAGTGCGATGACAATTATCACTTTCTCTCAAGTTGTCGCACGGTATTTATTTAATTCTGGGGCTGTTTGGGCCTTGGAATTAACGACCTTTCTTTTTGCCTGGTTAGTACTTTTTGGAGCATCGTATTGTGTCAAAAAAGGGGTACATATTGGCATTGATGCTTTTGTGATGTTGTTTCCTGAAAAAATCCGCCGTCTTCTTACCTTGCTTGCAATTTCCTGCTGTATCTTATTTGCTGGGCTACTATTTAAAGGCAGTTGGGATTATCTCGAAACCTTACACATGATTGGTTTGGAAGTTGAAGACATGCCGATTGAAGAGTGGAAAGTTAAGATTATCTTACCAATTGCATTTGTACTGATTACTTTTCGCTTATTAGAAGTTGCTTATCATGTTATCAAAGGTGATGTTTCGACTTTGCATTTTGTTAACGAGAATAAAAAAATCACTGAGATGGAGCTTCACTGATGGCAGCAGCGGTTTTATTTATTAGTTTAGTTGTTTTTATGCTGATTGGTGTGCCGGTTGCTTTTTCTTTGGGACTGGCCAGTACGCTAACCATTGTTTTTTTTGGTGATGATAGCCTTGCGGCTTTAGCTGGAAAACTATTTTCTGCGATGGAACATTACACCCTAATGGCCATTCCATTTTTTATTCTTGCATCTTCTTTCTTAACCACTGGAGGTTCTGCTAGGCGATTGATTGACTTTGCCATTGAAACTGTAGGTTGTTTTCGTGGTGGTTTAGCAATGGCATCAGTTTTAGCGTGTATGTTATTTGCTGCTGTTTCTGGCTCTTCTCCTGCTACCGTAGTCGCTATTGGAAGTATTGTGATTGCGGGCATGGTAAGACAAGGTTATCCTCAAGCTTTTGCTGCCGGAGTGATTTCAGCTGCCGGTACTATGGGTATTTTAATTCCCCCATCAATTGTGATGGTGGTTTATGCGGCTGCTACTGATGTGTCTGTTGGAAGAATTTTTCTTGCGGGCATTATTCCTGGTTTGATGATTGGGATCATCATGATGGCGAGAATTTACTTTATATCTGCTAAAGAAAATTATCCTAGAGAGGAGTTTAAAGGTTTTAAACAATGGTCAAAATCAGCCATTAGTGCATCTGGCGGTTTGTTTTTAATAGTGATTATTATGGGGGGGATTTATGGTGGAATTTTCACACCCACCGAGGCAGCGGCTGTAGCTGCCGTTTATTCGTTTGTGATTGCTATTTTTGTCTACAAAGATATGTCGATAAAAGAAAGCCCCAAAGTGATTGTTAACTCAGCAAAAACCAGTGTAATGCTGATGTTTATTATTGCTAATGCCTTATTATTTGCCTTTGTATTAACCACTGAGCGTATTCCACATGAAATTGCAGAAGCGATAATCTCCATGGGTTTGCCGGTTTGGGGGTTTTTATTAATCGTAAATATTATGTTATTGATTGCAGGAAACTTTATGGAGCCTTCCGGAATTTTAATGATTATGGCGCCGATATTATTTCCTATTGCGATAAAATTAGGTGTTGATCCTATTCATTTGGGGATTATTATGGTGGTGAATATGGAAATTGGTATGATTACACCGCCCGTAGGTCTAAATCTTTTTGTCACCTCGGGGATAACGGGGATGAGCATGATAGAAGTGATTAAAGCCACCTACCCTTGGTTATTGGTGCTGCTCGGGTTTTTGATGCTTATTACTTATGTTCCTGAAGTATCGTTATGGTTGCCTACCAAGTTAATGGGGCCTGAAACAGTGAGTTCATATTAGTTGCTTACTACTCTAATTGCTTTAAAAGCACAACAGCATGACAGGCGATTCCTTCTTCTCGACCAGTAAACCCCATTTTTTCCGTAGTGGTTGCCTTAATATTGATATGGCTAATACTTGTTAAACAATCGCTGGCAATATTCTGGCGCATCTCAGGTAAATGCGGCATCATTTTCGGTGATTGAGCAATAATCGTCAGATCGGCATTTTGGATCTGGTAACTCAGTTGTTCCACTTTCTCATATACTTGTTTCAATAATATGCGACTGCTAATATTATTATATTGCTGATCATTATCGGGAAAGTGTTGTCCAATGTCACCCAAAGCGAGAGCCCCAAGTAAAGCATCAGCTAAAGCATGTAATAATACATCACCATCAGAGTGAGCTATTAAACTATGGTGATGGTTGATATTAACGCCACCAAGAGTTATAAATGTAGCAGGTTCTGAGTCGCTGGAAAAACGATGTGCGTCATAACCATGGCCGATACGAAACATTTTTTCTCCTTAGAATTAAGCTTGTTGTGCTAAAAACTTTTTTGCTTGTAGTAGATCAGCCGCTAACGTGACCTTAATATTATCGGGATCTCCTGCGATCATTTTAGGCTTTAAGCCTAACAATTCAATCGCAGAGGCTTCATCGGTAATAACGTGTTGCATCGCATAAGCTTGTTCTAAAGCGGTGGTTAAAGTATCAAGTTGAAAGCATTGTGGGGTTAAGGCACGCCAAAGTTGCTCTCGACAAACCGTTTGCTCTATTTCATTATCCTGATTGCAGCGTTTAATAGTATCCACTATAGGCAAACCTAATAAAGCCCCAGTAGGGTACTCTTCAACTGCTTTAATCAGCTTGTCTACATCTTCCTTGAGTAAGCAAGGTCTGGCGGCATCATGTACCATCGCCCAGCAATTATCAGTTTGATATGACTTTAATTGTTTTAATGCAGATAAAACAGAATCACTGCGTTCTTTTCCACCTATTGCCTCGATAATCGGTTTATTAAATTGAGGAAGTTGTTTTTTTGTATCTTGCCAATAGGGATCCTTTTCATTAAGCGCAATAACGACGCCGCTGATCCGAGGATGCTGTAAAAAAACCTTGATACTATGATATAAAATTGAAAAATCGTTGATGTTTAAGTATTGTTTGGGGCAATCGGATAACATGCGTTTTCCAATTCCAGCAGCAGGAACAACTGCCCAAAAATTTAGTTTATTGCTCATCTTGAATAATTTGAAAGAATGTTTCGTTTTCTTGAATCATACCTAATTCGGTGCGTGCTCTTTCTTCAACCGCTTGCAAACCTGTTTTTAGATCTTGTACTTCTTCATACAAGGCTTGATTCCGCTCCATCAAAGCTTGGTTTTCAGCTGTTTTTCGATCAATTTGTTGTTGCAGATGGTTAACTTCCTGAATACTTCCTTTGCCAACCCATAAGTTTACTTGTAATGCTATTAGTAACACAGTTAGAGATGAAATGAGGAAATAGTACATAGCAGTTTAGCTAAACCTATGTTTGTGGTTTTAAAGGAAATCCGTTTTATTGAATTCAGGAGTCAATCGTATAAAATTGACTCCCAAGTTTATTGCTATATTTTCAAAGAAATAAGTATATACCCGTAATACTTCAAATTGCAAAGTATGACCAATTAAATCCCTCTCACTCCCCCTTTTTCTAAGGGGGAAGAATGCATCTTTCGTTACAGCTCTACTTTTGGCAATGATTATGGGTATATCGCGTTTATCCTTTAAAAGTAAAAGTATTTATTCCCGGATATACAGCGGTATCTCCTAATGCTTCTTCAATACGGATCAATTGATTGTATTTAGCAATCCGGTCAGAACGTGATAATGAACCTGTTTTTATTTGACCAGAACCAGTAGCAACCGCTAAATCAGCAATGGTGGTATCTTCAGTTTCACCAGAGCGATGTGATACTACTGCAGTATAAGCCGCATCTTTTGCCATTTGAATCGCTTCAAGAGTTTCAGTTAGCGTTCCAATTTGATTAACCTTAATTAAGATGGAATTTGCAATGTTTTTATCAATACCTTGTTTGAAAATTTTAGGGTTGGTAACAAATAAGTCATCACCGACTAATTGCACTTTTTTTCCTAAGCGTTCGGTTAATAATTTCCAACCATCCCAGTCAGCTTCATCTAAACCATCTTCAATAGAGATAATTGGATAACGTTCGACCCAATCAGCAAGAAAATCAACCATTTGTGCTGAAGTTAAAACCTTATTTTCAGAGGCTAGGTGATAATTGCCATCTTTGTAAAATTCAGAGCTTGCCGCATCAATACCAATATGAATATCTTTACCTGCAACATAACCTGCTTTTGCAATGGCTTCTAAAATTACTTCAATTGCAGCTTCATTTGAAGGAAGATCAGGGGCAAAACCACCTTCATCACCTACTGCAGTATTTAAGCCTTTATCTGCCAATACTTTTTTCAAAGCATGAAAAATCTCGGCCCCATAACGAATGGCTTCTGTGACTGACGGAGCTCCGGTTGGAATAACCATAAACTCTTGAATATCAACACTATTATCAGCATGTTCGCCACCGTTAATAATGTTCATCATTGGAACAGGTAATATATGGGCATTTTTATCAACACTTAAATATTCATATAATGCTTGCCCAGTTGATTTAGCTGTTGCATGAGCAACCGCCATGGAAACTGATAAAATTGCGTTTGCCCCTAAACGATCTTTGTTTTCTGAACCATCCACTTGGATCATTTTTTGATCAATTTCTTTTTGTTGATCTGCAGACATACCAACAATAGCACTTTTAATTTCACTATTAACATGAAAAACAGCTTTTTGTACACCTTTTCCTAGATATCTTGATTTATCTCCATCTCGTAACTCAATCGCTTCTCTTGCTCCTGTTGATGCACCAGATGGCACTGCGGCTCGCCCAATTGTTCCATCTGCAAGTGTTACTTCGGCTTCAAGTGTGGGATTGCCTCTTGAATCTAAAATTTCTCTGGCATGAATATTTGCAATTGTTAAATTAGCCACGTTTTTCTCCTTAGTTAGTTGTTAGTTTAGATTCGATAAATTCTTGTGATTTTACCGCATCATCTATTTTTATTAGTGTTTTTAATAGTGCTGCCATTTGATCTAATGGCCATGAGTTTGGACCATCACTTAATGCCTGCTCTGGATTTGGATGTGTTTCCATAAATAACCCGCTTATCCCACTAGCAACAGCTGCTCTTGCTAGTACAGGAACAAATTCCCTATTACCCCCTGATGCGCCACCGAGCCCCCCAGGTTGCTGAACAGAATGGGTGGCATCAAACACAATAGGAACGTTTGTATCTCTCATGATGGCCAAAGAACGCATATCTGAGACAAGATTGTTATAACCAAAGCTGGTACCTCTTTCACAAACCATAATTTGTTGGTTGCCAGTTGCTAGTGCTTTTTCAACCACATGGATCATATCAGCTGGAGCTAGAAACTGACCTTTTTTAATATTTACTGGTAAACCAAGTGAAGCAACATTGCTAATAAAATTTGTTTGTCGGCATAAAAAAGCAGGTGTTTGCAGAATATCAGCAACGTCGGCAACCATATCAAGGGGTGTGTCTTCATGCACATCCGTTAAAATCGGTAACTCAAACTGTTGTTTGACTTTTTCTAAAATCCGCAAACCTTCTTCAACACCAGGTCCACGAAAGCTTTTGCTAGAAGTTCTATTGGCTTTATCAAAAGAGGCTTTAAAAATATAAGGTATCTGTAAATCTTGGCTAATTTGCTTCATGCTTTGCGCAGTTTGCAGGATCATTTTTTCATTTTCAATCACACAAGGGCCAGCGATTAAAAAAAAGGGTTTATTTAAGCCGACATCAAATCCACATAAGTTCATCTTTTTTCCAATTTAGTAAATATCTGTATTGTTTAAAAATAATGCTGTGTTGCGATTTCAATCTTTTGAGCACAGATAGAGAGCAAGTGGAGTTGATGCTTAATAAATTCAAGGGCATAATCAATAATTATTAAATGCTAAGCTTATAATAATAGTCCTAAGTGACTACTGGTTGAGTCCTGCCTGTTTTCTTGCTGCATTAACAAAGTGACTAAACAAGGGATGTCCATCTCGAGGTGAAGAAGTAAATTCTGGGTGAAATTGACAAGCAACAAACCAAGGATGATCGTCAACCTCGATGACTTCTACTAAGTTTTCATCAAGAGAAATTCCAGTAAATTTTAAACCAGCATTTTCTAGGCTTGAGCGGTAATGATTATTAAACTCGTAACGATGTCGATGTCTTTCAACAATGACTTCTTTATTATATATTTCTCGCACTAATGAATCAGCGGCAAGTTTGCATGGTTGACCACCTAAACGCATGGTGCCCCCTTTTTTAGAAAGCTCATCACGTTTTTCTATACTACCATCTTCTTTTTGCCATTCAGTGATAAGCGCAATTATCGGGTTAGGTGTTTTATCATTAAATTCTGTACTATGGGCTTTGTCAAGGTGAGCAACATTTCTTGAATATTCTATCACAGCTACTTGCATACCTAGACAGATCCCTAAATAGGGGACTTTATTTTCTCTAGCATATTGAGCAGCTCTAATTTTCCCTTCAACACCACGCTCGCCAAACCCGCCGGGTACTAAAATTGCGTCCATTTTATCAAGTTGAGAACAACCCCTTTGTTCCAAATCTTCTGAGTCGATATAGTTAATATTAACTTTAGTGAGAGTATGAATCCCAGCATGGATTAATGCTTCCGATAAAGATTTATAGGCTTCTGTTAGATCGACGTATTTACCAACCATGGCAATATTAATGCTTGCATTAGGATTTTTTTGGGCATCAACCACTGCCTGCCATTGTTCGAGGTTTGCTTCTGGCAAATCTAGATTAAATTTATTGATAATAAATTGATCCAGACCTTGTTGATGATAAAGAATAGGAATTCGGTAGATACTATCAACATCTAAAGCAGAAATAACAGCTTGTGGTGAAACATTGGTAAACAAGGCAATTTTGCGACGTTCTTCTAAAGTTATTTCTCGATCTGAGCGACAAATAAGAATATCTGGGCGAATCCCGATAGTTTGTAAATCTCTGACTGAGTGTTGGGTAGGTTTAGTTTTTAACTCACCAGCGGTGGCAATATAAGGTAAAAGTGTTAAATGCATAAAAAGAGCTTTTTCGGGCCCCTTCTCAATACCTATTTGGCGTATTGCTTCCATAAATGGTAAAGATTCAATATCTCCAACAGTACCACCAATTTCAATCATGGCGATATCATAACCTTCTGATCCTAGGTAAATCCGGCGTTTAATTTCATCGGTAATATGCGGGATGACTTGAATAGTTGCCCCTAAATAATCGCCTTGTCTTTCATTATTGATCACCTTTTCATAAACACGGCCGGCAGTGAAATTATTACGCTGGGTCATAGTGCTACGGACAAAACGCTCATAATGCCCAAGATCTAAATCTGTTTCAGCGCCATCCTCGGTAACATAAACTTCACCATGTTGAAAAGGGCTCATGGTGCCGGGATCAACATTGATGTAAGGGTCAAGTTTAAGTAGGGTAACTTTTAAACCACGGGATTCAAGTAAAGCCGCAGTCGAAGCAGAAGCGATTCCTTTTCCTAAGGAAGAAACAACGCCACCAGTAATGAAAATATATTTTGTCATAGCTAATCAATTTTAAAAGGGGATAAAAACAAACGATAATTTTACTGTTTTTTTGCTAAAATTAATATCCTTTTCTGAGTTTAACTTGGATTTTAATCATGGCAGATGAAAAAATAATGGAAAAGAAAAATAATCAGCTAGCAACTCATGGTACTCTTTTATCCATGAATGGCATTGGGGTGATGATAACAGGAAAGAGTGGTATTGGTAAAAGTGAATGTGCTTTAGCCTTGATTAAAGAAGGTGCAAAACTGATTTGTGATGATGCACCATTATTTAAAGTGCAGGTTGATGAACAAACAAAAGAGTTAAAAATCATTGGTTATGCTGGAGAAAAATACCAACATCACTTGTTTATCCGTCAGTTAGGATTAATTGATATAAAAAGCTATTTCCCTGATGCAATCAGTTTAGAAACCCCACTAGCGTTTATTATTGAATTGACTAAAGATGAAAATATATTACAAGCAACTGAGTTAAAGCCAGAGTACAAAAAAATTCATTACCAAGGAACAAGTATTCCCAAACTTTGTTTAACTATTGGAGAAAATAGAAACATTAGCTTATTGGTGCAGTTAGCAGTAAAGCAGTTTATTTTACAATCCTAATAATAACTGGGTGATGTTTATTGCTTGTAAATACTATACTTTTTTACAAAAGTTGTTATAATCAACCTCATTTTTACGTCTACTAACCGAGTGGTAAACCGACTAGAACAATGAGCGTAGAACAATGAGTGTTGCATTATTATTAATCACCCATGACAACATCGGTAGTAGTTTGCTAGAATCCGCTACCAATATGTTGGGTATCTGCCCACTTGCAACTGAGACCCTTTCTATCAAGCGTAATTCTAATCCTGAGACTTTTTTTGCAAGAGCACAAAGGTTATGTGATGAGATTGAAGAAGGGAATGGCACCTTGATTTTGACGGACATGTTTGGCTCAACGCCAAGTAATATTGCTAAGCGCTTGTTACAGCAAGATACTTCGCGGCTAATGGTGACTGGCCTTAACTTGGCAATGTTAGTTAGGGTAATGAATTATCCTCAGTTAGAGCTTCACGAACTGGCAGAAAAAGCACTCTCAGGGGCAAAAGAAAGTATTTTTATTTTAGATTATCAAGCTGCTTTATTGGCTAAAGATAATTAACCTCTTTATAGTAGACCTTTTTGCCTCAAGAGGGTCAGGTGATAGTTGAAAACTTAAATATAATCAACAAACTAGGCTTGCACGCTCGTGCGACTGCCGCAATGGTTCGTTTGTTACAGCAATACCGTTCTGAGGTGACACTTCAATATAATAAATTATCGGCTAATGGAAAAAGCATTATGAGTGTTATGATGCTTGCCGCTGCCAAAGGCAGTGAAATTACTTTTACTGTTGAGGGTGATGATGAAGAAATGTGTTTTTTAGCTTTAAGCAAGTTATTAGCAGAGCGTTTTGGAGAAAAAGAATAGTTTGTTAGTTTTGTTTGTCATTTATAGTCCAGATGTTTGGCACTCTAAGGTAAGTATTTTATAAATAAATCTCTAAACACTGTCGATATTTCTTTATTGAGCCTAATTGGGTCAATGATTGTGGATATGCAACACTCTATACATAAGTGGTAAAATATAGCGTAACTTTAAATATAGCACTGGCTAAGAAAAAATTATGACTTCAAAAGCCTCACAAGAACAGTTTGCCCTTATTCATGATGCCTTAGAGCATCATCATGAACTCTTAGAAGCGTTATTAAAACCTCTGCACCCTGCAGATATAGCCTTTTTTATTGAATCACTTCCTTCTGATGAAGAGCGCTCTATTATTTGGAATAACTCTCCCTTAACTTCTCAAGGCGATATTTTATTTGAATTAAATGACTCAATGCGGCATCAATTTGTGCAGCAAATGAGTACCAGCGAACTGGTTTATGCTACCTCATTAATGGATTATGATGAGCTAGCAGATATTCTTCAAGATATGCCATCAATCGTTAGTCGTGTGTTGTTGGAGTCAATGGAAACTCAACATAGGGAACGCTTAGAGTCGGTATTATCTTATCCAGATGACACTGCCGGTGGTTTAATGAACACAGATGTGATCTCTATTCGAGCCGATATTAAGCTTGAAACAGTGTTTCGTTATTTACGCATTATAAAAAAACTACCAGATACTACAGATAAATTATTTGTCATTAATTATCAGGGATTTTACCAAGGAGTTTTGTATTTATCCGATTTATTAACTTCCGATCCTAGACTAACTGTTAGAGAAGTGATGAATCAGGAAGTCCAAAGTATTCATAGTACGATAGAGAGTAACGATGTTGTTGCATTGTTTGAGCGCCGAGATTTAATCAGTGCGGCAGTAGTTGATGATGAAAATAAATTGTTAGGTCGTATTACCATTGATGATGTGGTTGATTTAATTCGTGATGAAGGTGAGCACAAATTAATGGGACAAGTGGGTTTAAGTGAAGATAATGACATGTTTGCTCCAGTGTGGAGCAGTGCTAAAAAAAGAGCCATTTGGCTTGGGATAAATTTGTTAACGGCTTTATTAGCCTCTTTTGTGATAGGTATGTTTCAACTAACCATTGAAAAGGCAGTTGCACTAGCCGTTTTAATGCCGATTGTTGCAAGTATGGGTGGGGTGACAGGTAGTCAAACCTTAACCTTAGTGATTCGAGGCATGGCACTTGGGCAACTCACTAAGAAAAATTTCAAACATTTAATCGTTAATGAATTATTGGTTAGCCTGATTAATGGCGTGTTATGGGCGATTATTTTAGCAGTGATTACAGAAATTTGGTTTGATAATTATTTATTGTCATTGATTATAGGGGTGGCAATTATTGTGAATTTATTCGCAGCTGCCTTATCTGGTGTGATTATTCCTAAAATTATCGATCGCTTTGGTGCTGATCCAGCTTTAGGAGGATCTGTTGTATTAACTACAGTGACCGATATTATTGGTTTTTTTGCCTTTTTAGGTTTGGCATCCGTATTTTTAGTTTAAGTTTAAGTTTGAGGATTGATAATGATTAAGAAGATAAAACAAGGTGAGCTAGATGTACTTGAGATCAGTAATCAAGCTGCAACAGCTAAAATAGCCCTACAAGGTGGACATCTTTTTCACTTTCAGCGCCTGCAACAAAAACCATTATTATGGCTGAGTGAAACAAGTTTTTTTAAAATAGCAAAGGCAATTAGAGGTGGGATCCCAATATGTTGGCCTTGGTTTGGTGCTGCTAGTGCTGAGCTAAATATTCATAATAATTTACCCAGCCATGGTTTTGCTCGCACCTTTTTGTGGGAATATGTGGACTGTCAAGAAACAAATGAATATGAAACAAACCTTACTTTAATGCTTAAAAGTTCGAATGAAAGCTTGAAATTATGGCCTTATGAGTTTGAATTAACCTTACAAATCACCATTGCTGATACTTTAAGCTTGAGTTTAAAAACAAAAAATTGCGATACTAAGGACTTTTATATTAGCCAAGCTTTTCATTCTTATTTTGCGATCAGTGATATATCAAAGGTCTATGTCGATGGCTTGGATGAAAAAAGTTATTTTAATAAGGTGAACAATACACATGGAAATATCCAGCAAGGTAAATTGGGTTTTAATGATGAAACCGATAGTGTTTATCAGAGTATTGATGGGGTTTTGACTATTGTTGATAAAAATCAGAGTATTGCAATTGAGTTTGAACAGCCGGGTAGTGCAATCGTTTGGAATCCTGGTGAAAAACTCACTCAGAAAATGGCTGATTTAAGTGATTATAAGACTATGTTATGTGTTGAAAGTGGTAATGTGCTGGAGGACGAGCGTTTAGTTGAAGTAGGGGATACTTTTACATTGAAAATGAAAATTGGTCAAAAAAATCACTGAGTGTTAAATTGCCAACAATTTGATTGTTTACTATCAACAAAAACGCCACTTACTTTTAAAAAATAAGTGGCGTTAACAAGAACTAAATTTTACTTTATTTCTTATCTTCTAAAGCTGCTTACTTGTTAGCTTCTAACCAGTCACGAACTTCTTTTTTCTTTGCATCATCATAGCCTCTAAATACAGCTAGATTAGGGTTCATCATTGATTCACGACCTGCAAATTCTGCAATTTTTGCTGTTTTGATTTGAGCATCTGAATTCAAAAATTCCAACACAGCATCAACACTACCATAGGCTTTAACAACATCAGCTATGGCCGGACCAACACCAGTGCCATGACAGTTAGCACACATTGGTTGTGCAACAGCTGAAGTGCCAATAGCTAATAATGAAGCTGCAGCAAGAGAAGACAATGTTTTACTAAATTTTTTCATGTGATAATTTCTCCTTGATAAATAAGAAAGTTAAGTATATATAAAAAAAATAAAAAATACAGTATTTTTTAACTTCATTTAATAAATTCTTAATATA
>CAYMMQ010000003.1:15177-18721 GCA_964391585.1 uncultured Ectothiorhodospiraceae bacterium | reverse complement strand
TTATAAAGATGAAAAATGTTCTGCTAAGGCTTCCATATCTTCTTCAGATAACAATCCCGCTTGACTTTGCATTAAAGCATTTTTACGTTCACCTAAAGCGAAAGCTTTTAACTGCTTAATAATATATCCTTTTTTTTGGCCTTTAAGATTAGGAAACTGATCATAGTTACTCAGGCCATCAGGTCCATGACACTGTTCGCAGGTACTTGGTGAAGCAGCATTTGCAAAATTACTGGCAAAAAATAAAGAGGCGACAGTAAGTGATACTAATGTTTTATTCAATTTTTTCATCAATTTTTTCTCCATTATTGATTAAAGAACCTTAAGTATAACTAAAAAGTTAAAAAAAACAGTATTTTTTAACTTTATTTAATAAATTCATCAATATGATACAATCATAGCTCAAATTTACGCCAAGGTAAGCCCATAGTGAAAAAAAACAATCCTTATAGAAATAGTTCATATTACACCAGTGTTAACCAGCTTGAGGCTCTGCCCAGTGAGCAGTGTATGGAAGTTGCTTTTGCAGGTCGCTCGAACGCTGGAAAGTCAAGTGCAATCAATGTATTAGTTGATCATAACAATCTTTGCAAAACATCTAAAACACCGGGTAGAACCCAAATGATTAATTATTTTCGACTTTCTTCAGAGGGGAATGAGGATAAATATTTAGTGGATTTACCGGGATATGGTTATGCAAAAGTACCACTAGATGTCAAAGAACATTGGCAACAATTGCTAAGTACCTATTTGGCAGAAAGAGCATCACTAAAAGGCGTGGTGATTATTATGGATGTTCGCAGACCAATGACCGAGTTTGATACGGTGATGATGGACTGGTGTTTAGCAGTTAATATGCCAGCTCATGTATTGCTGACTAAGGAAGACAAATTAAAAAAAGGAGCTGCTAAAAATGCATTTTTAGCTATGCGTGCAGAATGTGCCAAGAATTACCCAAACTGCAGTGTACAGCTGTTTTCTTCACTGAAAAAGACAGGTGTTGCTGAGTTGGTTTTAGTGTTAAACCAATGGTTTGATATGCTAACTGAACCCGAAGAGCTTGTTTAAGGAGTTAACTCGCTAATTAGGCTAGAGTACACTTGATTATTATGCACATAATGCAGTGTTGAGCCTTGTAACACCACACGTTCAATATTGGAGTACACTTGTTGCTGTTTTAGATTTAACGACTCAGTAATAAAGCTACCCGTTAAAGCAAGACTGGGACTTGAGTTATTGGTGTTGATATCAAATACATACGCTCCTGTTTGAGTCCAATCATAATAAGCACTGGGAGTATTATAATAATTCCATTGATTTTTTGTGGTATTTTCATCAATTGGAATAACCAGACGGAAATTTTCGCCATCATCAGCTGCTAACCAAGCCAAGGCATGATGATCACTTAAGACAGCCGATTGCGTTCCTCGATTGCCAATCACCACAGAATTTATGGTTTTTAGATTAGAACCAGAAGAGATATCAAAAAGTGATAATTTAAGCCCTTGATACCAAGCTCCTCCATCATTAAACGGATCATTACTGGAATCAGCAATTGCTTCTTTACCAATACCTAATAAGTAATTATCATTAATTGGGTGTAAATAATCAGAATAGCCAGAAATTTCCAGCTCTCCTTGAATGACAGGCGATTCTGGTACACTAAAATCTAATAAAATTAATGGATCGGTAATTTTAAAGGTGACTAAATATCCTTTGTTGCCAATAAAACGTGCAGCATAGAGTTTTTCACCAGGTTTGCCTAAGTTATCTAAAAAACTAATTTCTTCTAAAGTATTGCTGTTGGTATTTTCTTTGATAACAGAAACTCGAGTGCGTGAGTTATTAGTCCATGTTTCTCCAATAGAAGAGGCAACCTTCAACACACCATTATTTTCTCCAAAACGAAATGACTTTTTATCAGCATCCCAACCTAAGTGCCCAGGAATTGAAATAGAGCCTTTATAAGAAAACTGATCTGTTTGTAAGGAAAATTTATGAATATCGGTTTCATATTCAGGCACATAATCATAGATCATGGCGTTTTCTAGTACCGTATAGGGGTAGCGGCTGGTAGCAACATAAAGTGACTCTAAAGAGACATAAACCGTTTCTATATTTCCTACAATACAAGAGGAGAAAAAGTCATCTGGGTTTTTAATCGACATACTGGTGATGGTAATAATCGTACCATCAAAGTTTTGTTGACTAAGCGATGCTGGAATATAGCAATTTTTGGCGTCAACTAAGGAAATGGATGTTTGATCATTTGGGGTAAGTTCTGGTAATGCCTTAGTGGTTGCATTGTAAGATTGATTTTTTCTGCTCACCAAGTACAAGCGATCGCCAATTCTACGACTGGATATTAAAGCCCCATCAAGAGTGGTTTTGGATAATAATTGTGGTTGCCCTAGATTGCTGAGATCAAAAAACTGTAGTTGTGTGCTTTGCTCATTCCAATAATAAGGATAACTCCAGCTGGCCCACATATCTTTATTAAAACTGGTTGATAACCATACTAAGCGGTCAGCTATATTATTTGTACTATTTAGAATAAGTTGCCCATCAGCTGATGAATAACTGCTATCAAGGGTGAGTTGACTTAGTTGTTGAGTAGTGGCTGCTTGTTCATCCATTTTGTAAGTTGTTAAACAGGTATTTGAGCTTGTTTGAGGATAATAAGGAAGAATGCTACTGGTACTGGTACTAACGTCAATCAATTCTAACTCAGTAAGTGGTGGTGCGCCCGATGAAGGTGGAAGTATATTATTATCACTTTTGCTTGCTCCACATTGCTCTAAAACATATAACATATCTTGATAAGTTTTAATTTTATCCGCTTCATCCACCCCAGCCTCTTGCAGATTCGTTTGAGAACTTGAACTGAAATTGATCTCTTTAATAGTATTGTTACTTGAGGTCGAACTACTTGCTGTTGCACCACTTTCTGGACTAGAAGAAATGGCTGTTGCCACTACCATGTCATTAACAACGTAAATAGGAGTGTTTGTGTAATCTTGGATATATAGTAAATAATTATCGAGAAACTCATTATTAACAATTCGATGAAGTGCAGCGTTATTACTGTCTGAGATCATAAAGCTTAGTGATTGTTCATTATAATTGACATCACCATTTTTATCTCTATAACCGGCATAAAGCAAATATTCTCCAACCGGCAAAACATCAGCTTTATCACTAGAGATAGCGATTTGCTCTATTGCGTCTAGAGTCTTTTTTTCTTTGGCAACTAAACTATTTTCACTTCCATCCCAGTTAAGCCATTGACCGGAGTTGTTTTGCATATAAAACACATCATTGTGTTTGGCGACTAAAAACAACTCTGTATTTAGCCCAATATCACTCGTTGCAATATTGAGCTTAAAGGAAGCTTGTAGTGCTTGTGAAGATAAAAAAGACGGGCGAGAAACATTTTTGCCTTCAGCACTTAAGTTTTGCTCGATAAAAGCTTTTCCAGGCTCTTTACTAGAATTTGCTATAGCAATAAATTGCTTGGCAAGTAAATTTTGATAGCATAACGATA
>CAYMMQ010000003.1:0-15077 GCA_964391585.1 uncultured Ectothiorhodospiraceae bacterium | reverse complement strand
TGCTTATTTTTCGGGTTTGTTTTTTTCTCGCTCAGATATAGATTGTTTAACCAGTTGTGGATCTAGTTCAGGCCAGCCTGAAGCATGTTTAAGTATTCGGTTTACGGTTAAGTTAATATGATCTTGCTGATCATTCAAACAAGGGATATAGTCAAAGCTTTCACCACCAGCTTCTAAAAATGACTTTTTACCTTCAATCGCAATTTCTTCTAATGTTTCAAGACAGTCAACGGCAAAACCTGGGCAAATCATCGTAACATCTTTGATCCCTTCAGAGGGTAGCAGCTCTAAGCGTTCTGCAACATAAGGTTGTAACCATTTTGCTTTGCCAAAGCGAGATTGGAACATCATTTCCCACTGTTCCTCTGATAACTCAAGTTTTTGGGCAATTAATCTAGCTGACTTATGGCAATGACAATAATAAGGATCGCCTTTATCAAGAGTATCTTGAGGCATTCCATGAAAGGAAATCAGTAATTTTTGGGGCTGTTTTTTTTCTTGCCACCTAAGACGAATGCTATTGGTGATGGCTTGAATATATTCTGGCTCATCATGGTAAGCACCCATAATGCGTAATTCAGGAACCCAACGCCATTGACTTAATTCGGCAAAAACAGCATCAGAAACAGATCCAATTGTTGCTCCAGAATATTGAGGATATAATGGTAAAACCAATATTCGCTCAGCACCATCGTGTTGCAATTTTTGTAGTTGAGATTTTATCGATGGTTCGCCATATCGCATGGCTAATAAGGTTTTTGTTTCGCCAGCAATTTTTTGTTTTAGTTGCTCAGCGATCTTTTCAGTAAGCAATGATGAAGCTACCATCAGAGGAGAGCCACCATTTTGCCAAACTTTTTCATAAGCTTTGGCTGATTTTGCGGGACGAGTTCGTAAAATAACTCCATGTAAAATCATCATCCATAATAAACGAGGAATTTCGACTACTCGTTGATCGGACAAAAACTCTGCTAAATACTTTCTTAATGCTGGGGCAGTAGGTGCTTCAGGTGTACCTAAATTAACCACTAGAATCCCTAGTTTGGCTACTTTGCCATGCTGATAATTTTGTTGTCCTAAAAATTTATTTTTCATTGTTTTGCTTATATTTTATTTAGTGAAGTGTTTAATTTGAACGGATGTTCTAATTCTACGAAAAAAAATGCAATAAAAGTATACATGAATTGTATATCTTTGGTAGTATTTGGTTTTGTTATGTAGGAATATGTGCTATTTAAGATAAATACACCCAAAATCATTGGCCAGAAGTAAGCTATACTTTTAGAAGAGATGCTAGTTTTGCTATGTTGGGTTATTGATTTAATGTCATAGTCTACGCTCAAGCAATAATTCAGGCTGCAATAATACCAAAAGTAGGCCTTGAGAAGAGAACACGCTTGCTGCATTTTAAGTATCTGCAGAATCAACAGAATATAATAGGAGATTTAAATAATGAGTATTGATTTTACATGGTTGGAAGAGAATTTTTTTAAAAAAGAGCTAACAGCTAGTCAAAAAGAACTGGTTTCAAAAAAAGTTCAAATTTTAGAATATCAAGCAGACAGCATTATTGTAGAACAAGGCAGCATGGGACATGCCGTATATTTTGTCTATTCAGGCTCTGCCTCTATTGCTAGTGAAAGTAATGGTGAAACATTACACTTAAATTCGGTTAAATCTGGTAGTATGTTCGGTGAAATGAGTTTTTTAACCGGGGCCGCAGTAAGTGCTTCTGTTATTGCTCGTGAGGATTGTGTGATTTATAAGCTTTCTCGAGATGCTTTTAGAGATTTGATGAAATACGATCAAGAGCTGACGTTTTCAGTTTTTGTTCAACTATTAAATCATACTGCTGAAATCATTCGTCATTTAACGGTTGAAAAAGCAGCTGTACAACATTATTTGTCCGGAAGTCGGTTCTAATTTACTCTTCTTGATTCTTATGAGTTGTAAAAAGGTGCAAATGTTGCACCTTTTTTTTCAAAGTTTATCAACTGGTTTTTTTGTGAGTTATTTTTTACTTGCGGCTAAATCCTTGCAAAGTAGTGACTTGTCACTCTCTCCGCTATGGGCCATTAACTCTAAGAAATTCAGAACTTCAAGGCTGGCATCCTCCATTTCGCCTAGCTGATTGAGTGCTTCATTTAATTGATTATTTTTTAAGGCATTAATAGCATCAATTCCTGCTTTATGAACTTTGATGTGAGGCTGTTCAATATTACGATAACCTTCTAAGTGGGCAAAGCAATGTTTGCCATCACCTTCATAATACCATTTACCTAAACGGCAACCGGTATGGTTAGGAAAATCTGCTGCAACTTTGTCACTGGTGGACATAAAAACTTTGTATACTTCAAATTTAAACACTAAATGATCAAGTTTTGTTAATTCTATAAAACTTCTTAATGATGCTACTGAGATAGTTCCTTCCATTTGCTTAGATAAATTAAATAATTCTTTCATATCG
Source organism: uncultured Ectothiorhodospiraceae bacterium (assembly GCA_964391585.1). GTDB lineage: Bacteria > Pseudomonadota > Gammaproteobacteria > GRL18 > GRL18 > JADGAU01. The sequence goes on along the minus strand of CAYMMQ010000003.1, from coordinate 12,610 downwards.
GCAACGGCTTTATCACCATTTTCTCCAAAACTCTTAGAATCGTAAGAAACGGTTTCCATTTGTTTTTGAGCTGAAGTAGTATCAGACTGAATCGAACTCACTAGAGATGAAATTTCACTGGTAGCAATGCCAGCTCTTTCTGCTAAACTTCTTACCTCGTCTGCAACTACAGCAAATCCACGCCCTTGCTCTCCCGCTCTCGCCGCTTCAATAGCTGCATTTAATGCTAATAAATTGGTTTGCTCTGAAATATCACTAATAACTTTCACAAAACTTCCAATATTATCAGCGTGGGTATTTAAGCCTTTCACCGCATCGGAGTTTTTTTGGGTATCCATTGACATTTTATATAAACTTTTAGCAATATCATCAATGGTATTTCTGGCCTCCACTGATACTTCTGCAGTTTTGATGGATGTTGATCTTTCCGCTTTTAAAACATGAGCCATCGCACTTAATGAGCTTTGAAAACTTCCTAGCGAGTTACTAAAGTGGAGAAAATTTTTAAAAACACCTTGGGCTAGAACTTGCCTACTCTTTTCTTCATTAATCTGTTGTTCAAGTTTTTTATTAGCTGATTTTTGCTCATTTAAAGCATCTTCAATATCATGATACTTTTCTCTTAACTGAGCTAATTCTTGTTGAGTTTCTTCGAGGATGTTTTTTTGACTAAATAAAGTAAACATAAATTTTTCCAAGTAATTAAGTTGCCATTTGCTAATAGTTTATTGTTATTACCCATTATGTCGGCAAAGAAGGTAATTACTTTAAACGATTTATTGACGAAGATGAGGTTTTTCTCTTAAAGTCTAAACCGATATGTTTGTTGATGTGGTATCAGTGAACGGGGCGTTTATGAGGATAAGTTTCCTTCTTATTCCCAACTTGATCTGAAGTTTTTTTTATCTTCTTTCTTATCTAAGTCAAGTGTTTGAGCTAACTCATCCCGAGCTTCTCGAGAAAGTGAAATTCTTTTTTCTAAGGAGTCAGTGCTATATAATTTGAAAAATAAATTTCGATCATGTTCGGCAAATTTCATTCTTGCCTGATGCGCTTCATGAGCACCAAATCCAAGTTCAACTAATGTTTTTTCCCCTAAAACCATCGCTGAGCTTAAGAATTCACGTTGAAAAGCCGTTACTTTTCTATCCATTAATTCAAAAGCATGGCCCATATCATGTGATCGAGATAGAATCTTTAAATGAGGGAAGTGTTTTTGCGCCATATCAATGATATCTAATGTCATTTGTGGATCATCAACGCAGATGATTAATGCCCTAGCAGAGTTAGCGCCAGCTGAGTGTAGTAAAGCGGCTTTTCTTAAATCACCATAATAGAGTTTATACCCATAACGTCTAGCCAACTCTATTTGCTCGGGTTCATGATCTAGAATGGTTGTCGGAATATGATTGGCATGCAACAAGCGGCCAACTACTCGGCCAAAACGACCAAATCCTGCAATAATAACGGGGTGTTGTTCATCCTCAACTTCATCGTCTTGGGGGGTATTAATTTCTCGAATAAATCTTGGAGTAATAAAAATATCTTTAAAGATTAATAAAATGGGGGTTGTCGCCATGGAAAAAGCAACCACAACAACTAACATTTCATTAAGTTGTGCAGGAATAATATTTAAACTTCCGGTTAGGGCAAATAACACAAACGCAAACTCACCACCTTGTGATAACACAATAGCAAACTGGGCATATTGACTGCGTTGAAACTTGAATAATTTAGCAATGATAATAAGGACTGCTAATTTTACAAAAAGTAATATCGTCACTAACAATAGTAGTAGGCCTGGATTGTCTAGTAATAAACCAAAATTAATTGACATGCCAATAGCAATAAAAAACAACCCCATTAAGAGGCCTTTAAATGGTTCTATTTCCACTTCTAGTTCGTGACGAAACTCAGACTCGGCGAGTAACATTCCGGCTAAAAAACTTCCTAGGGCCATTGAAAGCCCAACGGCTTGCATCAATAAAGCAATGCCTATAATCAGCAATAATGCAAAAGCGGTAAAGATTTCTCGCATATGTAAACGAGCAATCATGCGAAAAAGTGGCTCCGTTAAATAATGACCACCAAAAACAACCAAAGTAATGACGAAAACAACTTTGCCTATATCAAATAAAAAGTTACTATCTTCACTTACCCCAGTTCCTGCCAGTAACGGGATCAGTGCCATCATTGGGATCACTGCAATATCTTGGAAAAGTAAAATGGAGAAAACAGACTTCCCCGTATGACTTGATAATAAATTTCGTTCATGGAGGATTTGCAAAGCAATGGCAGTAGAAGATAACGATAGGATCATGGCAATGATAAGGGCATTAACCCAATTAAGCTGAAAAGCTAATCCAACCAAAAAAAGAAACAAACAAGTCAGCCCAACTTGCCCACCACCTAATCCGATAATACTTCGTTTCATTGCCCATAAGCGTTTGGGCTCAAGTTCTAAACCAATGAGGAAAAGCAGCAATACTACCCCGAACTCACTAAAGTGTAAAATATCATTGATATTGGAAATTAAACCAAGCACCCAAGGGCCAATAATAATTCCAGCGACGAGATAACCTAATACTGAGCCTAGGCCTATTTTTCGAAATACAGGAACACATATAACTGCTGCTATCAGATATATAAGGATATTAACAAGAAGAGGGTATTCATTCATCGGTATTTTTTACAGAGCTATAAAGTTTTAATAGGTGTTGTTGGTAGTTATTGATAAAGTAATTAAGTTCTAAATCGGATGCTTTATGCGCTTGATGTAAAACCAAAGGTGGATGATAGTTCATTTGGCAGTGCTCCGCCATTTGATGCATGGGGATGAGAAATGTTTCAACGGCATAATGGTCATAACCATTTTGAGTGTAAGAGTTCTTTTTGTGTCCGGTGGTAACGACTGCCATACAACTTTTGTTTTTTAAATGGCGCTCCTCATCAGCTTTACCAATAGCAAATTTTCTGGTCAGTACAACTTCCTGCCATTGTTTTAATAAGGCAGGAATATTGTACCAGTACAAAGGAAACTGAAAAACAATAAGATTAGCTCGCTTTAATAACTCTTGTTCTTCTTTTATATTGATATGAAAGTCTGGATATTTTTCATAGATGTCACTTACCACTACATTATCCATTTGAGCAATCTGTTCAATAATAGGTCGGTTGGCGAGCGATTGGCGTGGACTGGGATGAGCAAATATAATTAAAATCATGCCCTTATTCTATATTTAACTCGACTAATGATAAAGTGTTATTATCATTTATATTTTAAAAATAATCTTTTTATTCAATTTTTTGTGCTAGAGATTAAAACCGCAAAAATAGTAAGGTTTTTAAAAGCAATAAAACACTGGATTTTCAGTGTATATTTTTGCATAATAATCGGTTTATTATGATGAACTTACTTAGGAGCAAAAAATAGTGGAATTATCAGGAGCTGAAATTATTTCCACCTTCTTAGCCGATGAAGGGGTTGAATATATTTTTGGTTATCCAGGTGGGGCAGTGTTACACATTTACGATGCTCTGTTTCAACAGGATAAAGTTAAACATATTTTAGTTCGCCATGAACAATCAGCCGCTCATGCTGCAGATGGATATGCAAGGGCGACCGGTAAAACAGGGGTTGTTTTAGTAACTTCTGGGCCAGGAATGACCAACGCTGTTACTGGAATTGCGACTGCTTATATGGATTCGATACCTATGGTTATTCTTTCTGGGCAGGTTTCAACAGCAATGATCGGTAGTGATGCATTCCAAGAAGTTGATGCGGTCGGAATATCTCGTCCATGTGTGAAGCATAATTTTTTAGTTAAAAGTATCAATGATTTAGCCTTAACTTTGAAAAAAGCATTTTACGTTGCTTCAACGGGAAGACCTGGGCCAGTACTTGTCGATATTCCTAAAGACATAACCGATATTCACGTTAAAGTTGAGTATAGCTACCCGCATAGTATTAGTATGCGTTCTTATAATCCGGTTATCAAAGCAAATTATAAACAAATTAAAAAAGCTGTTGAGTTGATTTTAACGGCTAAAAAGCCAGTATTGTATACGGGTGGTGGTGTTGTTTTATCTGATGCACACAAACCATTATTCGACTTAGTGCAACTGATGAATATTCCCATTACTCAAACCTTGATGGGATTAGGCTCTTATCCAGCAAATGATAAAAAATTTATTGGTATGTTAGGAATGCATGGCACTTACGAAGCAAATATGGCGATGCATGAAACGGATGTATTAATTGCTGTTGGTGCTCGTTTTGACGATCGGGTAACGGGACATTTAGAGCAATTTTGTCCTGATGCAAAAATTATTCATATCGATATTGATCCTTCATCGATTTCAAAAAATGTTAAAGTTGATGTGCCAATTGTGGGTGATGTCGATGAAGTGTTATTAGATTTGTTAACAGAATTGGGTGAACAGAATATTGTTCAAGACGATGAGCGTTATAAAGATTGGTGGAAACAAGTTAATCAATGGCGGAAGAAAAACTGCTTTAAATACAATAAAAAATCAGAACTGATCCAGCCTCAATCCGTTATTGAGTCCTTGTATAAGGTAACAAATGGAGATGCAATTGTTACGTCTGATGTTGGTCAGCATCAAATGTTTGCGGCGCAGTTTTATAAGTTTGACCAGCCTCGTCGCTGGATTAACTCAGGTGGTTTAGGAACGATGGGGTTTGGTTTGCCCGCTGCAATTGGCGCTCAATTGGCTTTTCCTGATAAACAAGTTGCTTGTGTGACAGGGGAAGGTAGTATTCAAATGAATATTCAAGAGCTAGCAACCTGTATGCAATATCAATTGCCAATTAAAATCATTACCTTAAATAATCGTTATTTGGGAATGGTAAGACAATGGCAAGAGTTTTTTTATGAAGGTCGTTATGCGATGTCATATATGGATTCTATTCCTGACTTTGTTAAACTTGCTGAAAGTTATGGTCATATTGGTATGCAAATAGACAAACCAGGTGACGTCGATGCAGCTCTAAAAGAAGCCTTTGCATTAAAAGATAAGTTAGTTTTTATGGATTTTATGACAGACCGTGAAGCGAATGTTTACCCTATGATTTCAGTTGGCAAAGGTCATCATGAAATGGAGTTAGCCCCAGATAGTGAGTTATTGTAACATGCGACATATTATATCAATTTTAATGGAAAACGAAGCGGGTGCTTTATCTCGAGTGGCAGGATTATTTTCTGCTCGCGGATATAACATTGAATCTTTAACCGTAGCACCAACTGAAGATCCTTCTTTGTCTCGGATGACTTTGGTCACTTGCGGTTCGGATCAAATCATAGAACAAATCACCAAGCAATTAAACAAATTGATTGACGTGGTGAAGCTGACGGATCTTAATTTGAATACATCCGTAGGGAGTCATATTGAACGTGAAATGATGTTGATTAAGCTAAAAGCTCAATCGAATGATCGTGAGGAAATATATCGCCTGGTAGATATTTTTCGGGCACGAATTATTGATGTGAATGAGATAACCTATACAGTGGAGTTAACAGGAACAAGTGATAAAATTGATGCTTTTATCGCGGCTATTGATGCAGAAGCTATTTTAGAAACAGTAAGATCGGGGGTGATGGGTATAAGCCGTGGCAGTTCATTTATGCACGTTTAATCCATTATTTTTTATTTCCTAGGTTTATTGATGGAATTTTTAACTATTTTAAGGACAAAATATGAAAGTTTATTATGATAAAGATTGTGATTTATCAATTATTCAAAGCAAAAAAGTAACGATTATTGGTTTTGGTTCACAAGGACATGCTCATGCACTGAACCTTAAAGATTCAGGTGTTGATGTAACAGTTGCATTACGAGCGGGTTCGAGTTCTGCAGCTAAAGCACAAGCGGTTGGTTTAACAGTAAAAAGCACGGCAGATGCTATCAAAGATGCTGACGTAGTAATGGTTTTAACACCTGATGAATTTCAATTTCAATTATACCGTGATGAAATTGAACCAAATATCAAACAAGGTGCTACCCTAGCTTTTGCTCATGGTTTTAGTATTCATTATAATCAAGTTGTTCCTCGTGCAGATTTAGATGTCATTATGATTGCTCCTAAAGCACCTGGGCATACAGTAAGAAATGAATTCGTTAATGGTGGTGGTATTCCTGATTTAATTGCTGTTTTCCAAGATGCTTCTGGAAAAGCAAAAGAAGTCGCTTTGTCTTATGCATCTGGTGTTGGTGGTGGTCGTACCGGAATTATTGAAACAACCTTCCAAGATGAAACTGAAACAGATTTGTTTGGTGAGCAAGCAGTATTATGTGGTGGTGCAGTTGAATTAGTAAAAGCGGGTTTTGAAACATTAACCGAAGCAGGTTATGCTCCTGAAATGGCGTATTTTGAATGTTTACACGAATTAAAGTTAATTGTTGATTTGATGTATGAAGGTGGTATTGCCAACATGAACTATTCTATTTCAAATAATGCTGAATACGGTGAATATGTCACTGGACCTCAAGTGATTAATGATGAAAGTCGTAAAGCCATGAAAGAAGCATTAACAAATATTCAAAATGGCTCTTATGCAAAACGTTTTGTATTAGAAGGTCAGTCAAATTATCCTGAAATGACAGCTTGGCGTAGAAATAATGCGGCTCACCCCATTGAAACGGTTGGTGCAAGCCTTAGAAATATGATGCCTTGGATTAATGCTAATAAGATTGTTGATCAATCTAAAAACTAATCTTTACGGGGTCGGAGTCAAAAATAATTTGCTGTTAAATATTTTAACTCAATACAATTTTGACTCCGACCCTAAATAAGATATTATTTTGTACTTTATTAAAACAAAATATCATTTTCATTTTTGTCGACTGTTTTTTGGCCGACACCTTTTACCAAAGTAACACTTTGTAGATCAGTGAACTTTCCATTTTCTGTTCTATAATCAACAACAGCTTTGGCTTTAATCATGCCAATGCCATTAAGGTTTTTGGAAATTTCTTCGGCACTTGCAACGTTAATATTCACTGGAGCTGCATTTGCGGTTGGTAGAATTGCAAAAAATAACGCAGCGCTTAAAGTAATGATGTTAAATAAGTTTGAAGTTTTCATGGCAGTATCCTCTTGGTTTTAATGAAAGTTACTAATAACAACATGCTTGAATTGCTTCTGTGTTGTCATTGGTAAGTAGAATACCAATTTAGGCCGAAAATTTATGTCAGTTAAAACTGAAAGAATATTAGATTTTTGCTGAATTTAGCCTCGGAAAAGTCTGATAAAACTTAACAAGTCTCATTAACAATACATTCAAACTCAATTTTACTTATGTCAACTTTAGAACACAGCCAGCTTTTTCAACATAGTCAGCAAGTTTTATCGCAGTCAGATTGTCTTTTTACTACTCAACAAGTTGATGCTGCAATAGATTCTTTAGCAGAGCGAATTAATCATGCTTTATGTGATACTCACCCGATTATTATTGCGGTAATGAATGGTGGTTTAATCCCCTGTGGTTTATTATTACCACGATTAAATTTTCCTTTGCAAACAGACTATATTCATGCTTCTCGTTATGGTATGAATACATCAGGGAATGAGTTAAATTGGATGGCAAAACCCTCGATTAAATTAGCAGGACGCACGGTTTTATTGGTGGATGATATTCACGATGAAGGTATAACGCTGAAGCATCTAGTCGAATATTGCCAACAACAAGGTGCAAAAAAAGTCTATTCCTGTGCGCTTATATACAAAGAACATAACAGAAAAGGTAGTAAAGTAGCTGATTTTGTTGGACTAACAGTACCAGATCGTTATGTTTTTGGTTATGGCATGGACTATAAGACCATGCTCAGAAACGCCCCTGGTATTTATGCGGTAAAGGAAGATTTGCTTTAGCAAATATATTAGCTTAAATACAGTATCTATCATTAGTTTTGGCGTAATTGCTTAAATACGTCATCGGCTTTTAGATTAGATAGTTCAGGGTTTTCATAATGTGTCTCAAGACGTTTATCCAACTCGTGTTTTTGCCATTCAGATATAGGAATATTTCCTGGTGTTTTAGACAGATTATCCCATGCTTGCTCTAATAATAAAATTTTTTGAGCAACACTCAGTTTTTGAATTTCATTAATAATTGTTTCAGTATTCATTATCTCTCCTGAATCCTTTCCACATCATTAAATATTTTTTGCTTGCGCTACAGCATTACCAATGTAGCTAGCAGGTGACAAATTCATTAATTCCTGTTTTGCTTGTTCTGGAATATCTAAATCTTGCACAAATGTTTTTAAGGTTTGAGCAGATATTTTTTGATCTCGAGTTAAATCTTTTAAAATTTCATACGGGTTTTCTACCCCATAACGTCTCATCACCATTTGAATCGGTTCGGCTAAAACTTCCCAGGTATTCATTAAGTCTTTTTCAATTATTGATTGATTGACTTCTAGTTTGTTTATGCCTTTCAAGGCTGAAGAATAGGCGATTAAACTATGCGCAAATGCAACACCAAGATTGCGTAATACCGTTGAGTCAGTTAAATCACGTTGCCATCTTGAAATAGTTAGCTTACTGGATAAATGATTAAATAAGGCATTGGCAATACCTAAGTTACCTTCTGAATTTTCAAAATCAATCGGGTTCACTTTGTGTGGCATAGTTGAAGAACCGACTTCGCCTTTAATGGTTTTTTGCTTGAAATAACCCAAAGAGATATAACCCCAAACATCTCGATCAAAGTCCATTAAAACATTATTAAAGCGACAAATAGCATCAAATAATTCAGCCATATAATCATGGGGTTCGATTTGGATGGTGTACGGGTTGTAGTTTAACTCTAAACTTTCAATAAAGTTTTTGGCAATTTCTGGCCAGTTCAGCTCTGGATAAGTCGCATAATGAGCATTATAGTTTCCAACTGCGCCGTTAATTTTCCCTAGAATAGCGACTTTATTAACCGCGTCTAGCTGTGATTGTAAACGATATACAACATTGGCAATTTCTTTACCTAAGGTTGTGGGTGAAGCAGCTTGCCCATGCGTGCGAGAAAGCATCGGTATTTCAGCAAAGTCATGCACTAATTGACGTAAAGATTCAATGATTTTCTGCATTTGCGGAATAACCACTTGCTCTCTTGCTGTATGTAGCATTAGACCATGGGATAAATTATTAATATCTTCCGAAGTACAGGCAAAGTGCAAAAATTCTTTAATTTGATCCAACTCGGGATTATCAGCCATTTTTTCTTTAATAAAATATTCAACCGCTTTGACATCATGATTGGTCGTTGATTCAAATTCTTTAACCCGTAGCGCATCCTGTTCAGAAAAGTTGCTGAGTAGTTGCTCCAATAAATCATTGGCAGAGCCTGAGAAAACAGGCACTTCACTAATACCTTCTTGCTTTGATAGCATTTGTAACCATCTGACTTCAACTAAAACGCGATGTTTAATTAAGCCATATTCACTAAAAATTTCACGTAAAAGTAGGGTTTTATCTCCATATCGTCCGTCAATAGGAGATACAGCAGTTAATTGGCTTAATGGGTTCATGTTCATTTCCTTAGATTTATAAAGGTCTAAAAGCTTTATTTTAAAGCGAGGGATTATAGCATAATTTAATCGTGGTTTTATGTATGGTTTTACGCTTGGATTTTACCCAATTGAGTGCTTTGTGCATCAATGATTTGACCAGAAATATTGATACTTTTATTACTCATCAAATAAACATAGGGAGCGCAAATATCTTCTGGCTGACTAATCGTACTTGGGTTTTCGCCTGGATAAGCTTGGTTTCGTAACGCAGTTGCAACAATGCCAGGATTAATACTATTGAAACGAATCGAGGTATTGATTTCAAGTTCATCGGCTAGGATTTGCATCAAGTTATCACTGGCCGCCTTACTCATGGCATAAACTCCCCAATAAGCTTTGCCTTTTAAAGCAACATTGTCAGAGGTAAAAAGTACCGAGGCATTAGCTGCTTTTTCTAATAATGGTAAGCAAACACGGGTAAGCATATAGGGGGCGTGTAGATTGACCTGCATAATGGTTTCCCAGTTTCTGAGATCAAATTGTAAAACTGGCATTAAACAACCTAATAATGCTGCATTGTGAATAAGACCATCTAATTGGGAGAATTCTTTACTAATATTCTCGTATAAATCATCATAATCATTGGCGTTTGCCTTACTTAAATCCATAGGATAAATGGCGGCTTGTGCACCACCCTCAGCTTCTATCCTATCGTAAACTTGCTCCAAACCTGCGACATTTCTATCCAGTAAAATCATAGTGGCACCCTGTCTGGCAAGTTCAAGTGCTACGGCTTTGCCGATCCCTGAAGCAGCCCCCGTGATGAGAATGTTTTTGTTGGTTAAAACTAAATCTTTAGACATTGATTTTCCTTGCTGATAGAAAGTTTTGAAGTTCTAAAGCTGCTTGTTTTCCACTTAAAATGGCCCCTTCTAAAGTGGCAGGGTAAAGAGTTTGGGTATAATCGCCTGCGAGAAATAATCCTTTAACCGTTGTTTTTGATTCAGGGCGAAAATTATTTACCCCAACACAAGCTGAAAAAGTGGCTCTTTTTTCTTTACAAACAACACCTTTAATTAATGAGGGCATAGTATATACTTGACGTAATTCATTATCCACTAGCGATATTAATTGTTGAGTGTTTAATGCTTCATGAGAACCGTGACCACTAATTACAACCGCTAATAAACCTGGCTGTGCCATAAAATAACGATCAAAAACCCAATGAGTATATTGTTCAATAAACCCTGTCATTATTTCTGGTAATTGGAAATTTTTTTCATATTGCAGATAAATGGTATAAATAGGTTGGAAGCTAAATTGAGCCAGTTGTTGTAATAATTTATCTATGCCTTTGTTATAAGCGTGTTGTGATAATAGCTGTTGGCTAACCTGCAAAGGTGTTGCTAGTACCAGTTGATCGCAATCAATGATTTCTTCCTTTTTGTTAGTATGTACTTTTAATGCTTTAATCTGATTATCTTTGATAATTAATTCGGTGATTTTACTGCTTAAATAGATCGATTGAGGTTTTAAATATTGTTGAGCATAATACGGTAAAAGCTCATTTAAAGGTTTTTTAAACAACAACAGATCTGAAAATTGGCGACTTTGGGTAAAGCTTTGTTGTAAAACAGTTAAAAACAGCTCAGCAGAAGCAAGGTGAATAGGGGTGTTAAGGATGGCCAAACACAGAGGTTTCCAAAAGCTATTAATCAAATGACGAGTTTGTTTTTGCTTGAGTAATAATTGCTCTAAGGCTTGATCGGTTTTAAGTTTAAAGTTAATGAAATTAAAATGTACTAAGCAACGAGTTAGTAGCCATTTATCAAAATAGCTAAATCCCTTTGCTGTTAATAAAGCTAATAATAAATGAAAAGGAGCGGGAATTTTTTTTGCCTGTAATGAAATCGCTTTTTTACCCTGTGCAAAAAGCTGCAAGGATAAGCTTTTTCGTAATAAGGCATCTTGTTCTTGAATATCTAATAAATCAAATAAATCCAAGGTCTCAGCACAGGCACCAACTAAAATATGTTGCCCATTATCAATATCATAACCCACAAATTTTGCACCTCGGGCACGACCGCCAAGTTGTGCACTTGCTTCTATAATTTGTACTTCATGTCCAGCTTGTTTTAACCTTATAGCACAGCTTAAACCAGCCCAACCACCACCCGCGACAATGATATTTTTGTCAGTCATGTTGCTCAAGCGGGCTTAAGTGACGATATTTCTCTTCTCTTCTGGCTGTTTTCCATGTCAGCCATAATTTTTTTAATGGATGAAGCGAAACTCTTTTTTGTAACACCGGATAATGTTGTTTTTTAATCTTTTGCAATAATTGAGCATAAATTTCTGCCATCATTAACCCCATTCGTTGTGGATGGCGATCTTGCTCTGGTAAATCTTGAAAGGCGTGTTGATAAAACGATTCTGCTCGTTGCGCTTGAAAGGCCAATAATTTTTTTATTTTTTCATCGCTCAGTTCTGCTAAAGTGCTTTGTTGCTTGAGCATCTCCAAAGTACAATTAAAACGACTGAAATCTTCTTGTGGAATATAAACTCGCTGGCGCTGTAAGTCTTCTTTGATATCCCGTAGAATATTGGTTAATTGTAATGCCGTGCCTAAGTTTTTAGCATAACTTTGCAACGCTGTTTTATGCTCTTTTGTATAACCTAAAATTTCAATCGTTAATAAACCGACCGCTCCAGCCGCACAATAACAATAATGAGCCAGCTGTTCAAAGTTATCATAAGTTGAAAAATGTAAATCCATTTCCATGCCTGAAATAATATCTAAAAAATATTGTTGCTCAAGAGGATATAGTTGTAAGGCTTGCTGTAAAGCCTTGCTGATGGGATGAGTCGCTTTTTGCATAAACAGTTGTTGTATTTCTGTTTTCCACCAATTTAACTTAGCGCTGGCAACGGAGACATCATTGACTGAATCAACAATATCATCCACTTCACGACAAAATGCATACAAGGCTATCATTGCCTGTTTTTGCTCTGGCTTTAAAAAAACAAAACTATAATAAAAACTTGAACCGCTTTGTTGTAGCTTGTTTTCACAGTATTCATT
>CAYMMQ010000002.1:35716-51198 GCA_964391585.1 uncultured Ectothiorhodospiraceae bacterium | reverse complement strand
CACACTAACTGGAGGCATAATAATGACAGATGTTTTAAATATGATTAAAGAAAATGAAGTCAAGTTTGTTGATTTTCGTTTTACGGACACCCACGGGAAAGAGCAGCATGTTTCTATTCCCGCTTCTCAGTTCACAGAAGAAACCTTAGAAAACGGCCAAATGTTTGATGGTTCCTCTATTGATGGCTGGAAAGGGATTAATGAATCAGACATGATATTAATGCCAGATGCAGATACTGCATTTATTGACCCATTTACTGATGAAAACAGCTTAATTATTACCTGTAATATTATTGAGCCAGACACCATGCAAGGTTATAGTCGAGATCCACGTTCTGTAGCTCATCGAGCCATTGACTATTTGAATGCTACCGGTATTGGTGATCAGGCATATTTTGGTCCAGAACCAGAGTTTTTCATTTTAGATGACGTGCGTTGGGGCTCTGATATGAGTGGCTGTTTTGTTAAAGTTGACTCAGAAGAATCTGTTTGGAACTCGGAAAAAACTTATTCCGATGGCAATATTGGACACAGACCCAGTGTGAAAGGAGGGTATTTCCCCGTGCCTCCGGTAGATTCATTGCATGATATGCGTAGTGCAATGTGTTTAACCCTAGAAGAAATTGGTCAAGTAGTAGAAGTTCATCATCATGAAGTGGCAACCGCAGGACAATGTGAAATCGGGGTTAAATTTAATAGCTTGATTAAAAAAGCCGATGAAGTTCAGGGATTGAAATATGTGGTGCATAATGTGGCACATGCATATGGCAAAACAGCAACTTTTATGCCTAAACCAATTGTTGGTGATAATGGTTCGGGTATGCATGTACATCAATCTATTTATAAAAATGGTGAGAACCTTTTTGCCGGTGATGGATATGCAGGCTTATCGGAAACAGCCCTGTATTATATTGGCGGTATTATCAAGCATGCTCGGGCATTAAATGCTTTTACTAACCCATCAACCAATAGTTATAAACGTTTAGTTCCTGGTTTTGAAGCGCCCGTTATGTTGGCATATTCCGCTCGTAACCGCTCTGCTTCAATTCGAATTCCTTATGAAGCAAATCCAAAAGGTCGTCGTGTTGAGGTTCGTTTCCCTGATCCAACGGCAAATCCATATTTGGCATTTTCAGCGATGTTAATGGCTGGAATTGATGGTATTGAAAATAAAATTCATCCAGGTGAAGCAATGGATAAAGATTTATATGATTTACCTCCGGAAGAAGAAAAACAAATCCCAACAGTGGCAAGCTCATTAGATCAAGCATTGGAAGCCTTAGATGCAGACCGAGAATTTTTAACCAGTGGTGGAGTGTTTACCGATGATATGATTGATGCTTATATCAAATTAAAAATGGAAGATGTGACACGCTTACGGATGACGACTCATCCTGTGGAGTTTGATATGTATTATAGCTGCTAATTTTGAGCTAAATATTCTAGGAAGCCCCACTTAGGGGCTTTTTGGTTTGTATACCCAAAATTATTGCCAAAAGTAGGCTATCTAGGAGACCAAAATAAGGCTCAATAGAGAAATGCGTTTTTCATTTTTCAATAATATTAATACAAATCTCCCCTAGCCCCTCTTTGCCAAAGAGCAACTGCATCGATAATACTATTAGGCTTTACAGTTGTTAGCTGGTAATTCTTCCCTCTTAGCTGGTAATTCTTCCCTCTTAGCTGGTAATTCTTCCCCCTTAGAAAAAGAGGGATTGAGGGGGATTAGGGGGATTTATATTAGCAATTTGAAGTGGTTTGGGTATATACCCGTGATGCATTGAAAATACCTCGCTGCATATAGTACTTTACTCGTAAAGTAGTTATCTTAAGATTCTAAGCACCGAGGGTATAATGAAGGAAGTTTGAGCTTTTAATTAAGGAAATAGAATGGTTACAGCAGTTTATCCCGGAACATTTGATCCCGTTACCAATGGCCATATTGATATTATTTTGCGTGCTAATAAACTATTTGATCAATTAATTATTGCTATAGCCAGTAATAACGCTAAAAACCCATGGTTTAACTTGCAACAACGGATAAAAATGGTTGAGCAAGTGTTAAGAGAAAATCATGTTCTTAATAAAGTAAAAGTGATCGGTTTTGATTGTTTATTAGTTGAGTTTTGTAAGCAATATCAAGCTGGAGTTATCCTGCGTGGTTTAAGAGCAGTTTCAGACTTTGAGTATGAATTTCAATTATCAGGAATGAACAAGCAATTAGATGCTAAAATAGAAACACTTTTTTTACCCACCTCTGAACAGCATAGCTATATTTCTTCCAGCTTAGTGAAAGAAGTGGCTCGATTAAATGGAAATATAGAAAATTTTGTTCCGCATCATGTTAAAGCTGAATTATTAAAAAAAATAGTTTAGAATATCCAATTTTTTAGGAGAAATTAAAAATGGCACTAACAATTACAGATGAATGTATTAATTGCGATGTTTGTGAACCAGAATGTCCCAACGAAGCGATTTCAATGGGTGAAGAAATTTATGAAATCGATTGGTCCTTATGTACTGAGTGTGTGGGGCATTATGATGAACCACAATGTGTTGAGGTTTGTCCGGTAGATTGTATTCCAACCGATCCTAACCATCAGGAAACGCAAGAACAATTAATGGTAAAATACAAAGAGTTAGTTGGTGAAGATTAAACGCTGTCTTCTAGTTTTATTTTTATTCTGTTGCTTTGATAGCTTATTAATAGCCTCAACAATTGAAAAGAATGACAGCAAGAGACTAAAACCACTTAAAAATGCGATTGCTACAGCCCATCCTCTGGCTACTCAGGCAGGGAAATTAATTTTAGAACAAGGTGGTAATGCGTTTGATGCCGCTATTGCGATTAGTGCAACTCTAGCGGTTGTTGAACCCTATAGCTCAGGTGTTGGGGGCGGAGGTTTTTGGTTGCTTCATCAGGCAGGAAATAATAAAACTATTTTCTTGGATGGTCGAGAAAAGGCCCCTCTAAAAGCTCATGAAGCACTGTATTTAGATGCTCAGGGAAACTATCGTAATAATAGTTCTATTGATGGAGCTTTAGCTGCTGGGATCCCAGGCTCGATTGCAGCTTTAGCTCATTTATCTAAAAAATACGGTCGTTTGCGTTTTTCTCAATGCCTAGCTCCAGCAATAAAACTGGCTAAGCAAGGTTTTAAAGTGACAAAGCTTTATCAGCGCATGGCTAAATTTCGCCATAAAGCCATGCTTGAATCTATTGATGCCAGTAAAATTTTACTCGATCAGGGTAAAGTTCCTCAACTGGGGCATTTAATTGTACAAACCGACTTGGCAAATACCTTAAGCATTGTAGCAGAGCAAGGTGCGAAAGGTTTTTATCAAGGTCATGTTGCTCAAGCGATGGTTGATGCGGTTAATCAGGCTGGGGGAATATGGTCGCTTGAGGATCTTAAGCAATACCAAGTTGTTGAAAGAGAACCGATTGGTTTTTTTTATAAAAACTTAAAGATTTATACTGCTCCTCCGCCATCTTCAGGTGGTATTGCCTTAAATACCATTTTAAATATTTTATCGGCATATCCTTTAGATAACATACCATCTTCTTTGCGACAGCATTATATTGTTGAAGCCATGCGTCGGGCTTATCGGGATAGGGCGCAATACTTGGGTGACAGCGATTTTGTTGATGTGCCAAAAAATATATTAATTTCTAAAGAGTATGCGGCAGGATTACGGGCATCCATCCATCCAGATCATCGCCTTGCGAGTGATAAGCTTCCTGGATATAAAGAAAGCTCTGGTTTAGGTACAGATACCACTCATTTTGTGGTGTTAGATAAAGAAGGAAATAGTGTCTCTGCTACCATGAGTGTTAATTATCCGTTTGGTTCAGGATTTATAGCTAATGGAACAGGCGTGTTATTAAATGATGAAATGGATGATTTTTCTGTTAAACCAGGAACCGCTAATGCCTATGGTTTAGTCGGAGCAAAAGCCAATGCGATTGAAGCGGGGAAAAGACCGTTGTCGAGTATGTCACCCAGTTATATAGAAGTTTTGGATAAAGAAAATAAAGTGAGTGGTGTGGCATTGCTTGGAACTCCAGGTGGTAGTCGTATTATAACGATGGTGTTGTTAGCTATTTTAGAATTAGACCAAAGTAAAGAACCACAGTTATGGGTTGATACACCACGTTTTCATCACCAGTATCTTCCGGATCAGATTTTTTATGAACAAGATACTATTACAATGGAACAGCAAAAGCTTTTAACAGAAAAAGGTCATACATTTAAAGCAACACAAAATTATGGCAATATGCAGGCTTTATGGTGGGACTTTATCTCTGGCAAAGTATCAAGTGCCTCAGATAAACGAGGCGAAGGACAAGCCATTAGTTTCTAATAATTGTTAGCGGCACCAAAATGCTGGGGTAAATAATACCAATAGGGTGAAGATTTCTAGTCGCCCTAATAACATCGCAAACGATAAAATATATTTGGCGAAAGAGTTAATTTCAGCGTAGTTGGCTCCAACATCACCAAGGCCTGGTCCCAAGTTGTTTAGACAAGCAGCAAGTGCCGAAAATGCAGTGACTTGATCCAATCCTGTTGCTAGTAATATCAATAACATAATGGTAAAGCTGGCAACATAAAGCGAAAAGAAACCCCAAATGGCGTTTGAAATATTATCGTCCATCACACTTTTGCCAACTTTAATCGCAACTTGTGAACGAGGGTGAATTTGTCGGAAAATTTCCCGTAGACCTTGCTTAAATAATAGAATAAAGCGAATAACCTTCATGCCACCGCCTGTTGAGCCAGCACAACCGCCAACAAAACTTACAAATAATAATAAAACGGGCAAAAACCCTGGCCAATCATAATAGGAAGTTGTGGTAAAACCAGTTGTGGTACCAATTGAAATTGCTTGGAAAATACCGTGATGAATGGATTGGCCCCAAGTGTCAAAGGTGTTGGTAAACTGTAAATATAAGATGCAGATAATTGAAACAGTCGATAAGATGGAAATATAAACTTTAAACTCTACATCGTGGAAATAAGGGGAAAGACTTATTTTACGAAACACTAAAAAATGTAAGGCAAAGTTAATTCCCGAGGCTAGCATAAAAAAGCAAGCAACGGCATCAATAGCAAAACTATCAAAATAACCTAATGAAGCATCATGGGTTGAGAAACCACCAATTGCAACGGTAGAAAAGCTATGACCAATAGCGTCAAATAAATCCATTCCAGCTAACCAGTAGGCAATTGCACATGCCAGGGTGAGATAAAAATAAATATACCATAATGCTTTAGCGGTTCCAGTAATTCGAGGAGTTAGTTTATTATCTTTCACTGGACCTGGCGTTTCAGCACGATATAACTGCATACCACCAACACCTAGCATGGGTAAAATGGCAACCGCTAAAACAATAATACCCATACCACCTAACCACTGTAGTTGTTGGCGATAAAATAATATTGACTTAGGTAATTCTTCTAAATTGGTAAAAATTGTTGCTCCGGTTGTGGTGAGGCCAGACATAGACTCAAACAAAGCATCACTGAAGTGAGGAGCAAATCCACCAATATACAAAGGCATGGTTCCTATTAATCCCAGTCCCAACCAGAATAAAACCACAACAATAAAACCATCTCGAAGTTTAAGTTCCTTTTTTTGTTGTCGTACGGGAAGCCATAATAAAAAACCACAAACGATGGTGATCAAAAAAGTATCAATGAAAGTGAGCAGGGCAATATCATCATATAGCATTGAAACGACAATAGGCGGGATAATGGTCGAGCTGAATAGCATTAGCAATAAACCAACAATACGAAGGATTAATAAAGGCTGCATGGTTTTAGCTTTTCTTAAATAAAAGTAACATCGACTTGGAACAGGTTTTCAACCACGGTTATTTTTGTTTTATCAATTAAAAATAAAATAACATGGTCTTGTGATTGAACAATAGTATCATGGTGAGTAATGATAACTTCTTCATCACGGACAATAGCCGCAATATTAGCTCCCTCAGGCAGTTTGATTTCTTCAATTTTGCGACCAACAACTTGAGAGGTATTAATATCACCATTGGCAACAATTTCAATTGCTTCAGCAGCACCACGACGTAGAGAATGCACGGTAGAGACTCCTTGGCGCACATGCGTTAATAGGCCGCCGATCGTTGCTTGTTGAGGTGAAATAGCGATATCAATATCTCCACTTTCGACTAAATCAACATAAGCAGTACGATTAATTAGAGCCATAACTTTGTTAGCACCTAAGCGTTTTGCTAATAAAGCAGACATAATATTGGCTTCATCATCATTGGTTAATGCACAAAAAACATCTACACTATCAATATTTTCTTCAATCATTAAGTTTTCATCAGAAACATCACCTTGTAAAATAATGGTGCTTTGTAGATCTTCTGATAGCTTTCGAGTTGTTTCAGGGTTACGATCGATAAGCTTAACTTTATAATCATGTTCTAGAGCAGTTGCAAGGCTTCTACCAATATTACCACCACCAGCTATCATAATGCGTTTATTCGGTTTATCTCGCTCGCGCAATTCTGCCATAACAGCAGTGGTATGTTTTTTATCGACCACAAAGAAAACTTCGTCATCTTCTTCAACAATGGTATTACACAAAGGCACAATAGAGCGGCCACGACGATAAATTGCAGCTACTCTGGTATCGACTTTGGGCATATGTTCTCGAATGGTCTGTATTTCTTGCCCCATTAATGGACCGCCTTTTTTTACTCGCACAGCAACTAGTTGTACCTTACAATCTGCAAAATCAAGCACTTGAAGAGCGCCAGGATGCTCGATTAAGCGTTGAATGTATGCTGTAACCAGTTTTTCAGGGCTGATTAAAACATTAATGGATAAGGCTTTGGCATGAAAAAGCTCTTTTTCTCGATCCAAGTAACTTGCACTTCTAACTCGAGCAATTTTTTTTGGGGTATGAAATAGTGTGTAGGCAATTTTGCAGGCTATCATATTGACTTCATCACTATTAGTGACAGCAATCAACATTTCAGCCGCATCACATCCCGCTTCAAGCATCACATCTGGGTGGGAAGCCGCACCGCAAACCGTGTGAATGTCTAAGCGATCGCGCAATAAGGATAATTTTTTCTGATCTTTGTCAACAATTGAGATATCGTTGTTTTCGCTTAGTAGGCTTTCAGCTAATGATGAACCAACTTGACCAGCACCTAAAATGACAATTTTCATATTTATTATTTTTTCTTAGAGGCTTCTTTGACATTAATGCCCAGCGAGCGAATCTTTCGATATAGGTGAGTTCGTTCTACACCCGCAAATTTGGCAACTTTGCCAACACTACCTTTTTCTTGAAACAGTCTGAAGGTGAGGTAAGCTTTTTCAAATTGCTCCCTAGCATCTTTAAGAGGGATCTCATATAGCGGGTTATGCACTAAAGTATCTTTTTGATTTTGATCACGCTGAAATTTCCCTAATACGACTTCAACTTCATCTAATTGAATTTGCTCTTCATTGCTATGGATCAATAAGCGTTGTACAAAGTTTTTTAACTCAAATAAATTTCCTTGCCACTCATAATTTCGCAAACGGTTTGTTGCGGCCATAGTAAAGCTGCGATATGACATCTTATTTTGTTGTACAAAACGATCGCGGTAATAATTTAATAGTTCGGGAATATCTTCACGATGTTCTCTTAGTGGTGGAATTTGAATTGGAGTAACATTCAGTTTATAAAATAAATCACTACGAAACTTATCTTGTTTGACTAATGCCTGTAAATCATAATGGGTGGCTGCAACTACACGAGCATTTACTTTTACCGCTTGAGAGCCATTCACTCGGTATATTTCCCCATGTTCTAATAAGTGAAATATTCGCCCTTGTACAAATAAGTCTAACTCTGCGATATCATCAATATATAATACGCCATTATTAGTTTGTTCAATTAAGCCATATTTAACTTTGCCATCTTCTTCATAACCGAAAAGGTCTTTGACTAAGCTTTCTTTATTCATGCTTGCAACACCAACATCAATAAAGGGTGCGTCTTTTCTATTGCTTTGACGATGAAGGTAGCGAGCGTATTTGCTTTTACCACAACCAGATTCTCCTGAAAACAAGATACAGGTTTCATAGTTAACGATGCTTTCAATGGTATGGCGAATTTTATTAACAGATTCACTTTTGCCAACAGGTTCATCAGAGGCATAAAGTTGCTGTTTTAATCCATGATTTTCTTTTTTTAGTTTATAAGCGTGTAAGGCATGCTCTATGGTAAGTAATAATTTAGCGAGCGATAAGGGTTTTTCTAAAAAGTCATAAGCACCAAGACGTGTCGATTCTACCGCTGTTTCGATAGTGCCATGGCCGGACATCATGATAACTGGGAAGCTAAGTTCTTCTTCGCCTTCTGAGAGTTGCTTTAATAAGGTAATACCATCAATGTCAGGCATCCAAATATCTAATAGCATCACATCAGGACGGCGTAGACGTAATTTTTCAGCTGCACTTTCGCCATTTTCTGCTACGGCGACTTGATAACCTTCATCTTCCAGTATTTCTTGGACTAAGCTACGAATATCAGGTTCATCATCAACTACTAAAATATAACCAGATGGCACATTTTTCTCCATTTAATTGCTGTTATGTCGTTGTTACTATAATAGGTAAGCTTATCATAAATTCAGTCCCAATCAGGATTGAATCCTTATAAATATTTTCCGCGTGGATACTGCCACCATGTTCTTCGGTAATTTTTTTGACAATAGCCAAACCCAGTCCACTTCCCTTACTTTTCCCTGTAACATAAGGATCAAAAATATTGGGTAGAATATTATCGTCAATCCCTTTACCATTATCACGAATTAAAATATGAATTAAAGGATTATTTTCAGAGCGTCTAACAATTAAGGTGATTATTTTATCACTTTTTTCTTCCATTGCCTCTATCGCATTCTTAATTATATTATGTAATATTTGACGTATTTTTCCAGGATCAGCTTCAATATAAGTGTTCTTCGTTTCAAACTGTAGAATAATTTCTAGATCATTCATGGCTTGATACATATCAATGACTTCAATAATTAAACTATCCAGGTCGAGTTGAACTTTGCTTAAAGCGGGTAAGCGAGCATATTCAGAAAATGCTTTGACCATTTCCTTCATGCTTTCTACTTGATTAACGATGGTTTTAGTAAGACGGGTTAAGGTTGCTTTGTCATCACCATCCACCTTTGCTACAAACTTATGTTTAATGCGCTCTGCTGATAATTGAATAGGGGTTAAGGGGTTTTTAATTTCATGTGCTAAACGTCTGGCAACTTCACCCCATGCGGCTTCTTTTTGCGCCTTAATTAATGTGGTGACATCTTCTAATACAATAACGCAGCCACCATCGGGCAGCAAGTTGCCTCGCATGATTAATATTTTTTTTTGCGCACCATTTCGGATGGTTATTTCTTCGTTCCAGCGTTCTTTTTTACTGTCTGAAAATTCAATAATTCTATCAACCAAAGGTTGCAAGAAATGGTTTTGTTGGCAGATTAATTGTAAAGCTGGATCAACAAAGCTTTTTTGCTCGATGAATAAAATTTGTTTAGCTTCATGATTGATCGTTTGTATATTTTTTTCTTTATCAATACTTAAAACACCTGACGTTAAACTGGTGAGTATTCCTTCCAAATAAGCACGTTGCGACTCGGAATAAGCATTGCTTTGTTCAAGTTGCTGGTGTGTTTTTGCCAGTTTGCGAGTCATCTTATTAAAAGATTGTACCAGTTGACCTAAATCTCCAGAGTCTAGTAGTGGAATAGGTTGATGATATTTTCCTTCTCCTACCGCCTTGGTTCCTTCTGCCAAATCTCGGATTGGAGAGGACAAGCGTTTTGCAAAAACAAAGGCAGCCCATATGGTACTTAATAAACCCAATAGCAAAACTAAAGACAGGGTGAGGAGAAAACTATCTTTTAATGGTTTACGCAGATAAACTAATTCACTATATTCGGTATAGGCTTGCTGCACACTAGCGGCCATTTGTCCTTGTCGTTTATTCATAAGAAATAACGCTTGAACAATGACATAATTAGCGTGTTCTATTTTTTTTCTTACTAATACCCGAATAGCGTGATTCACACCTTCTGTTAATTCTACATGGACATGATCGTTCCCTTTTTGAAGCGGTAACAATAACTCTGCACTAGGCATATTGGGAACAATATCTGTTTCATCTGTAGAGGTCGAAGCGAGTAATTTACCAGTGGAGTTAAATAAACTGACTTCTTCGGCACCACTTTTTTCCCTAAGGTCGCTTAATAGTAATACCACTAAAGTGGATGAATTAAAATCAAGTTCAACAACTAAGCGCTTAACTTGTTTTAGATAGGCTTTCTTTTTATCAGCGACAGTTGATTTACTGAGATTCATTGCGTCTTTTAATGCAAGTTGTACGGTTGCATCAAACCAACTATCAATACTTCGCTGAATGAACTGAATGGAAAAAAAATACAAAATAGTAGTGGGTAAAAATATTAATACCACAAACATAGACACGATACGTAAGGTTAAGCGAGAACCTGGGACTTTTTGTTGATATTGGCGGTATAGTTTCCATGCTTGATTGAAAATGAGTAGTAAGAAAAGAATAAGGGTAACAATATTTATTACCAATAGGTAATAATAAATTTGGCCAAATAATTTGGATTCAATTGTGGCACTACTGATTAATTGTAAGGAAAGAAAAAGTAAAATTAATAAGACAAAGACAATCAGAGGGCTATTTATAAAACTTTTCAAAAGTGAGTATAAGGTACGAAACATGTTAATTTAACATCCAGTTATACCAATTGCTTTTTAAATACCAAGCTGGGGACAAGGAAGCAACCGGGCGTAATACTTCTGGCAGCCTCCAAATATCAACAAAAACTCGTAATTGAACCTGGTGATGTTTGTTATTATTTAATTCATCTGTGTTAATGAGGTGAGCATGGCGAATCTTGCCTAATTGTTCTAAAACATCTTCTCGACTATTAAAAAAGAATTCTTTTTGAGTGACAAGATTTTTAATGCTATGTAGATTTGTTAGGGCATAGTAGCGAATTTCAAAATTTTGTACAGATTCTTTGATCACTTTGTCAAACCAAGAATTTTTTTCGATAATTTTTAATTCAATGGTAATGGTTAAAGAGACGCCATTTTCTAAGGCCTCAATGACTTCGGGTGAAAAGTGCATGGATAAAGTAGCATCTAAATAATAGTGATCATCTTGTAAAGAACTTTCTGCTTTTTCAACTAAAAACATATTGTTGCTTTGGTTGACGCTTTTATCTGTTTTTTCTACCCATTGTGGCAATTTTACTAAAGCAAAAAAAATTGCCACTGTGGTTAGGAGTACAACTAAAAGTAGTCTCGCTTTTTGGCAAAAGCGACAATTTGTTTTAAAGCTTAATAATTGCTGTGACATCTTAAGGTGTTAAATGGCAAATATTAAATAAGTTTAGAAAAGTTTTTACTCAGTTTGTCCACTGACATATAACGATCAAATACCATACAAATATTACGAATAAGTAGCTGGCCTTTGGAGCAAACTTGTATGCTATTTTCATCAATAGTGACTAAGCCATCATTAATCATCATCTGATAACTATTTAATTCATTGGCAAAGTAAGATTTAAAATCAATAGAAAACTTCTTTTCAATGGCTGCAAAGTCAAGTCTAAAGTGACAAATCAGTTGCATAATAACTTCACGGCGGATCAAATCGTCTTGATCGATCTCAACGCCTCTGAAAATAGCTAGTTTTCCTTCATCTATCGCTTTGCTATAGTTGTCCATATCTCGATAATTCTGAGCAAAACTATTGGCAATGGTGCCTATTGATGTTACTCCAAGCCCAATCAAATCGCAGTCAGCATAGGTTGCATAACCTTGAAAGTTTCGGTATAACTTACCATTTTTTTGCGCAATGGCCAGTTCATCATCAGGTTTTGCAAAGTGATCCATGCCAATATACACATATCCTGCATCCGTTAGTTTCTTAATAGCATGTCCAAAAATTTCCAGTTTGCTTTCTGGCGAAGGGAGATCTGCATTATTAATACGGCGTTGTGGTTTAAAGCGTTCAGGTAAGTGGGCATAATTAAAAATGGATACCCGATCAGGGTTTAAGGTAATTAATTCATCTAAAGTAGCATCAAAGCTGCTGACAGTTTGTTTGGGTAAGCCATAAATTAAATCGACAGAAATTGAGCTAAAGCCCATTTCTCTGGCGGACTCTAAAGCTCCATAAGTTTGTTCTTTACTTTGAATACGATTAACCGCCTTTTGTACTTCAATGTTAAAATCTTGTACTCCCAGGCTCATACGATTAAAACCAATTTCACGTAATACTTTAATACTTTCTCGTGTTACTTCTCTGGGATCAATTTCGATAGAGTACTCACCTTTGTCATCATCATGTAATTTGAAAAACTGGCGTGTTTGATCCATAAGTGCTTTCATTTCATCATGACTGATAAAGGTTGGTGTACCGCCGCCCCAATGTAATTGATCGACGATTCTATCGTTTGAAAATAAAGCAGCTTGCATTTCAATTTCTTTAAATAAGCGTTGTAAATAGGGTGCAGCTTTAGAGCGATCCTTGGTAACAATTTTGTTGCAGCCACAATAAAAACACACCGTATCACAAAATGGTATATGAAAATATAAGGATAAGGCTTGTCCACTTAGGTTTGACTTTTCTGCAAATTTTTTGTAAGTCTCATTAGTATAATTCTCATGAAACTGTACTGCAGTTGGATAAGAAGTATAGCGTGGCCCAGCTTTATCATAACGTTTAATAAGAGCCGTATCATATTCTATGGCAGACATGGTTTTTCCTTTTGTTAAAGTAGTAATCATATGTTGGTACTTAAGGTAGAAACTGATGTATTTAAGCAACCCTTTCGTAAAGGTGATGTATTCACTTTCCTTTCGCAAAGGTGAGCTGCTCAGTTCCTCCCTCTTTACTAAAGAGGGGGACAGTTTAGAGCAACAATTTCTTAAGTACTAACTTATAAAGTAGTAATAATTTATTTCCAATAGTATAACGTAATCGGACTATAATAACGCCATTTTAAAGAGGATAATCTAAAAAGAAAGCCTAATAATAGATGACAATTTACGGTATACTTGAAAAAATAATTAGCTAAATAATATCATAATGTCTAAACGTGCTCTTAATCCAATTCTTGAAGTCGTTGACCTTGAGAAAAAATATGCCGAAAAAAAAGCGGTTGATAAAATTAGTTTTAGCATAAAACCCGGAATATGCTTTGGTATGCTTGGCCCTAATGGTGCAGGGAAAACAACAACCATTGAAATGATTGAGGGGATTACAGCCCCTACATCGGGAAAGATTTTTTATAAAGGCAAACCGCTTGGGCATGAGTTCCGCAATCAATGTGGCATTCAGTTTCAACATACGGCCTTACAAGAATATTTAACGGTAAAAGAAACGCTGAATTTATTTAAGGACTTTTATCCGCAAAGTGAATCGCTAGAAAGCCTGATCGAAAGTTGCAATCTTCAAGCTTTTATCCATCATAATAATCAGCAATTATCGGGTGGCCAGCGACAAAGGATGTTATTAGCGATAGCTTTAATAAATAAACCTGAAATTGTCTTTTTAGATGAACCAACAACCGGTTTAGATCCGCAAGCCAGACATAATTTTTGGCAACTTATTCAAGCTGTTTTAAGTAAGGGAACAACCGTTATTTTATCAACGCACTATATGGAAGAAGCGGCAAAATTATGTGATGAAATTGTGATCATGGATCACGGTAAAATCATTGCGCAAGGAACTACCCAACAATTGCTGAAGCTTCACTTTAATGAACAATTAGTTCGTTTTCCTAAATCCATGCTGTCTGAGAAAATGATAATAAAACTTGAAGAAAAAAATCAGAAAATAATTCCTCACCCCTCATGGTTGGAAATTTCTACTGCGAATGTTAATCAGACCTTAGAAATTCTTTTAGCGATGAATCTTGACCTAAATTATCTTCAAGTAAGACAACGAAACCTCGAAGATTTGTTTTTAGAATTAACGGGTGGAGAGTTGCGGGTATGAAACGTTTTTTAGCGATTTTGCATGCCAGAAATCTTGAATTTATTCGTGATCGATCAGCTTTGGCTTGGGGTTTCCTATTTCCCGTTTTATTAATGCTTATCTTTGCTATTATTTTTTCACAAGAGCAGCGTAATTTGTATAAAGTTGGGGTATTGCAAGAGTCAAACATAATCACAGAACATCCTTTTTTACAAAGCAAATACATTCAATTTATTGACGTTAAAGATAAAGATGCTGCAATTGCCAAGGTTGAGCGACATCAATTGGACCTGCTTATAGCCCTTGATGGGGGAGTGTATTGGGTGAATAGTAGCTCACCGGGCGGTTATATTTGTGAGCAAATATTAATAGCAAGTGGTGGTAAAACATTATCACCTAGTCAAGTAACGGGAAAAGAAATCCGCTATATTGATTGGTTAGTACCGGGTGTATTGGGCATGAATATGATGTTTAGTGCCTTATTTGGAATTGGTTTTGTGATTGTAAGATACCGAAAAAACGGCGTGTTAAAAAGGCTTAAAGGCACCCCATTGAGCGTTGCTGAATTTTTAGTTGCACAAATTTTTTCTCGATTAATCTTGATTTTGTTGGTTTCAAGCTCGGTATATTTAATCTGTAATTTTTTCTTGAATTTTGCCATGTTTGGTTCTTATTTGACCTTATTTGTGGTGTTTACCGTTGGTGCATTGTCAATGATTGCTTTGGGGTTATTAATTGCTGCAAGATTAAGAAGTGATGAGGTGGCCGGTGGTGTTGCTAATGCTGTCTCTATTCCAATGATGTTATTATCAGGAGTGTGGTTTTCATTGGAAGGTGCTCCAAATTGGGTATTGATAGTGGCGGATTTTTTGCCTTTATCTCATGTGGTTGCTTCATCCAGAGCGGTTATGCTTGATGGGGCAGGATTGTTGGATGTCAGTTATCATTTGTTTGCGATGTTATTAATTATGTTCGTTTGTTTATTTGTTGGAATTAAAATGTTTCGCTGGGAATAGACAGCAATTTGTTAGATCGCTACTTTGTAGAAGTGGATAACCTACCGTTTTATAAGTTGTTAAATATGGAGTCAAATTAACTTAATATTATTTAATAGCTACTTAATATTCAGTTTATATTTTGTGGCTTCGCTCGATAAACAAAGTAATTAATTATTAGAGGTAACATCATTTGAAAAAGCTTCAACATCTTTTTGATAACAATCGCGACTGGGCAAATAAAATTAAGAAGGAAAATCCAGAATTCTTTGCTCAACTATCGAAACAACAGGCACCGGAATACCTTTGGATTGGTTGCTCTGATAGCCGAGTACCAGCCAATCAAATTGTAAAACTGCCTCCCGGGGAGATTTTTGTTCATCGCAATATTGCCAATGTGGTGGTGCACACTGACTTAAACTG
>CAYMMQ010000002.1:32985-35616 GCA_964391585.1 uncultured Ectothiorhodospiraceae bacterium | reverse complement strand
TGCTAAACTTTCGGTACATGGCTGGATTTATAGTATTGAAGATGGAATTTTAAAAGATTTAAATGTATCATACTCTTCAATTGAAGAACTAAACAACTCAAATATTAAATGCCTGAATAAGATTTAATATTTGCTAATACCTATTATTTCAAATAGGTTTAATTTTCTGAGTCAATTTTTATGTCATCCAAAAAAAGTAGCACATTTCGCAATTCTCAATTAAGAGAGAGGGCTGAACAGGCAACTTCTGTTATTGGCAAGAATATCTATCCAACCATTGAGCGTTTGCGTATTGCCCTAGAAAATGTATTAAGTCCTGCTTATGTAGGAAACACAATTAATATAATGACCGATATGGGGGTTAATTTTAACCGAGTAACTACAGGGAAACTGCCGCTTAAACAAACTTATATTGAATTGTTAGATAATGCGGAGTTTCACGAAATGGAAAAATCCGTTAATCAGATTAGTTCTAGTACGCGGGAGTTTTTACGAGAAATCTCCATTGATAAACCTAAAGTAAAAACTTTTTTAGAAGAAACTAAAAAGTATGTGGACGATCAAAAAAGGCTGCGAGACTTAATACGCTCGAACGAAAAAGAGTTGAAAAATGAAGAAGATGAGTCGGTTCGAGAAAAGCTACAAGCAACGATTGATAAACTTAATGAAGATATTGTTAGTGTGCCAGTACCGAGCTTAACAGAGCGGATCCGCTGGGATATGTTGACCTCAATTAATGCAAATTATAAACAGTTTAGAGATATGTTTCTTGAACTAGAAGATGATATTCCCAAAAGACGGGAAGAAGGTTGGATGAATGAGATTTATCTTGATTTTTTGGACCGAGAACGTACTCGAAGTAAAACCTTGTTGCAACTAGAAATGATCCGTGAAAATTTTGATCGGATAAAAGTTTTAAGAGAAAATTTGCTTCGTTATCATGAGACAATGAAAGATGTTATTGACTCAAAATTTTTATTGGGAATTAAAGACGAAATTGATTTGGCAAGAACTGGGGAAAAAATAGATAGTATTACCAAAAAGTATAAACAAATGAAAAAACTGGTTCCTTTGATCGTACAAAACCCTGTATCGTATCGCCTTGAATCAGGAGTAATGACAACAAATACTCAAGATTTAAAAAGTGCGGAAACATTTGAGGACATCTTAGGCATTGCTCGAAAGACCAAACACATCATTGATGAGCGAGAAAAACAGCGTAAAAAAGCACTTGAGGCGGAAAAAAACGAAGGTGGTTTTGGCGCCAGTCTTAAAAATATGTTTGGTATGAAAAAATAAAAAATACAGATAAAGCTATGAGCATATAGCTTTATCTGTGAGTTTAATCAAGTAATGCTCTATTTAGTCATCATTTAAAATAGTATGTGTTGCTGTTACTTCAGCTGTACTATTTGGAAACACTCCATTCACTGGGTTTGTAATCACCAAACTAAAGGTTTCATCTGATTCCACGACGGTATCAGCAATAATTTCTACTCCAATTAAGGTCTCTGTTTGTCCTGCTACAATGGTTGCTGTGCCAGATGTTGCAATATAGTCAGAACCAGTAATCGCTGTCCCATCACGCGTTTCATAATTCACAGAAGCATCAACCGTTAAGGCTGAGCTTAGGGTTAATTTAAAATAATTTGTCTGGTTAGAAGTATTTCCTTCTGTGATAGTGGTAGAAGCCGTTGGGGTAGCAGAGAGACCTGTGTTAGTGATGCTTAGGT
This sequence comes from uncultured Ectothiorhodospiraceae bacterium, assembly GCA_964391585.1. Classification (GTDB taxonomy): domain Bacteria; phylum Pseudomonadota; class Gammaproteobacteria; order GRL18; family GRL18; genus JADGAU01. Next base: position 33,883 of record CAYMMQ010000002.1, on the reverse strand, counting down.
TAGCATCAGAAATATCAAAGAAAATATTATTACTACAAGCTATTTTAAAACGACTATTACTATTGGTAATCGTATTACTTGGAATCGTCACTGTTTCACTGCCATCATTAGCCGTACCCTGAGCGAGTGAACTTGCAAAAGTAGTCCCGCCATCAACAGACAAAGAAATATCAACATTACTACAACTTATGGGTGCAGCAGTAGTTCCGCCGACATCCCATGTTAAGGGAACGCTAGAGCCTGCACTTAAGCTGGTTTTTGTAGTATGAGAAGTGATTTTAAAAGGTGTGCTTGTTTTGATGACTTTAATAAGGGTGCTATCTTCTGCTACCCCGCCACGTTGATCTCGCACCGTTAAAGTAAAATTTAAATTACGTGATGTGGTTGGTAAAACCTCTCCTTTTGTGATTGTATTGCTTATAATATCGCTTAATTGAGGAAAAGTTCGACTTTTAACTGGGCTGGGTAGAAAAACACGAAATAAAGGGTTATCACCTAAATCACCATCGGAGATATTTGCAATAGTACCTATATCCATTTGTTCCCATGAATAGCTCAAGCTATCTGTGGGATCCGCATCAGTTGCTGAACCGGTGAGGACAAAAGGGGTGTTAGCTGGAATGGTATAATCTGCGCCGGCATTGGCAACGGGCTGTGAATTGGCCAGTGATGATGCACTACCACAAGACGAACCACCAGCACCCCAGGCGTCACCTGTATCGATTAAGGTGCTCATTTGCCTTAAACTACCCGTATGAAACATCGCTATAGAATTGCTGGAAACATCATTGCTGCCATCACAAACACCGGCATAACCCATGATGGTTACTCCATTGCCAATTTCCCAAGCTGCCGTAGATTCACGGTTACAGCCTCCGATAGTGGCATTAAAAGAATG
>CAYMMQ010000002.1:27689-32885 GCA_964391585.1 uncultured Ectothiorhodospiraceae bacterium | reverse complement strand
GCTTTAGCAACGGTGCCACCAAAATAACTGGTGTATTCACCTGTCGTTGACATGGCTAAACGATAAGTTTTAAGCGTTGTGCCAGAACGTGCTAAGGCAGCGGGTTTAGACGCAGAACGTGCAATAGCACTATAAGGATAGCTAGACGAGTTATTGCCTGCACCACTATCTTCTACATCACAATGTGGTTTGCTTTTGTTACTGGGGTGGTAATCACTATCATAATAACTCACATAATAAATTTCACCACTTGCTGACTTTCTTGGATCAATAAATAAGCGTTTGCCATTTTCCATAAACAACATACCATGAAAGCCGAGTTCATCCATGTTAACCACCCCTTGTACACTGGGGCGATTTACAACGGTGACTTTATAAGTTTTTATTTGTGGGTATTTTGCCGCCAACTCAGCAGCCATCACGGAAGTTTCAGTGACCGTCAATTCAATCATTTCTTTGCTGGGTAAGGGGATAGAAATAGTTTTTACCACAACGCCGCTACTACGAGCAGCTGTGTTCAGGTAACTACGCATTCCAGTTTCATCAAGCTGATATAAGCTATACCGATCTGGCATCAGCTTCAAAGCTTTGCTATCAGCACTTCTTTGTAGGCTAACAGGCACATCAGTCCATACTTCAGGACTGGCATATAAGTTAGAACTGCATAAGATCAGCGTGCTAGTTAAAAAAAACATTTTAATCATTTTCATATCTAACTCCAAGGAAAGGAAAGTATATAATAATCAGTTTATTCGTCATTCATACTATACCCACAACTATTAACCAAAAGTAGGCTCAATAGAAAAATATCGACTTTATTTACAAAGTATTTATCTTAAGGTACTTTTTGGTACAAAATATCCCAAACCTCATGACCTTTAATTAAGCCTTTTTTCTCAAATTTTGTTTTTGGTCGCCAATCAGGTCGATTGATATAAGTATCGGTATCAGATTGATTAATAAAATGTAATTTGGGGATTTCGGGTGCTGATAAACTATGTTTAATAGTATGTTTCATTTCTTTGAGCATATTAACCGCATAATCCTGCCAGTCGGTTGCCATATGAAATAAACCATTAACTTGTAATCGAGAGTAAATCATATGGATAAATTGCTCTTTAACAATACGTCTTTTTTGATGGCGTCGTTTTTGCCAGGGATCAGGAAAATATAAATAAACGGCTTGTAAAGTTTCTGCTGCAATGTTGTTTTGTAAAACTTTAATCGCATCAGCATGAAAGATCCGAATGTTGTTGAGCTTAAAGTCACTGATCCCTTGCAGAATATGGCCAATACCAGGTGTATGAACTTCTATGCCAATATAATTGATTTGAGGGTTTTGTTGCGCCATAGCCAGTAAAGAGTCACCCATGCCAAAGCCAATCTCAAGAATGATAGGGTTTTGATTGTTAAAGATTTGTTGAAAATCTAAAATATGCTCAAGCCCAGGCTCACCTAAACGTCCTCCTAAACCAAAAACAGGCCAAAGATTTTTTAGGGCAAGTTGTTGCCCTTCGGTCATTCTACCTTGTCTTAAAACAAAACTTTTTATCCGTCTATGAGTTTGGTCATTGGTATCACTTAAATGGCTCTGACTTTGAATTTGTTTATCCATAAATGATGGACACTCCTAATAATAAAGGGGTTAATAACGTTGCGGCAACATTGCTGGCTAAATATTGGCTGTGTTCAGCAATGGTTGAAGAGTATCTTATTATCCCCATGAGTGAGAATAAAGATAAGATGAAGGGCAGTAGCGCAATGATGCTTAGTTGGGGTAGGTAATCTGAAACAATATAATAAATAATTAAGCCATAAGTAAACAAATTAAAAAACAAATAGATTACGTTGCTTTTGTCAAAACCATAAATAATTGGAAAAGTTCTTCTCCCCACTTTTTTATCTGCTGGCACATCAGGATACTGATTTAATAGTAATAAATTATTGGCCAAGAAAAATGGGATCAATGAAATCAAAAAGGCATCAACAGAATAGTCACCCGTTAATAAAACATGGGTTCCAAATGCCATTAACAAGCCAAAGCCAAGCCCAGGGGCAATTAAGCATAATAATGGGGATCTATTTAACCAGCGGGTATAACTCATAATAAGCAGTATTCCTAATACACCAATAGGAAGAATTTTAGTGCCATTATTTATCATAAAATAAACTCCGATACTAATCGTTAGCATTATACACACCGATGCAGTGATAAAAACCAAACGTGCTACTTCGGGTTGTTTGATTAATGCTCCACTACCACCACTAAAAGGGGTTTTTAAGGTATGAAAATCAAGACCACTCTTAAAATCTTGATATTCGTTTAAAGTATTAACGGCGATATGAGCAAGCACAGCTCCGAGCAAGAGGATAAAAAGCACTACATAATTAATTTTTGCCCCGCTATCAATTGCGGTACTAAGACCTAAGAAAACACATATTGGAGCAAGTATCAGAAAAGGGGGGCGAAAAGTTTGTAGCAGTGCCTTTAGATAGTTCAATTAATGACCTTTAGTTTAACTTAAGGAGAATGAGTTAGTGAATTAAAGCGATGCCGGATAAATACGCATGAAAATAAACCATAATAGCTACCATAATAAGGGCTAATGCAGGAATAATTAATTCTTTAAACATTGGCATAAATGTCGTGGGTTTTTCCCAGTTACCATCGCGCTTATTGATCATAAGCATTGATATAACGCTCCATACCGCCATAGAGGTAAATAATATAACGGAGCGACTATCGCCATTGAGCATTAAGTGGGCGATAGACCAACATAAAACACCTGTTAATTGCGGGTGTCTGATGAATTTTTTAATACGAGTGGCAGGAAAATTTGCTGCCGCCATTAAAACAAATGCTAAAAAAATGACCAGTTTAGCAATGATTGTCAAAGTACCGATAGGCTGATAAATATTTATAGGAATAGCTGCTTTCCAGCCAAAAACTATTAAAACAACGGAGCTTAGAATTAAAAGTGCAAAAAGTCCTTGATAGCCATTACCTAAGCGCTCAATAAGTAAAGCTCTTTGTGCCGGCATGGTTGCAGGGAATAGGTGAACTATGGCCCAAAGCATTAAACCAATGATTAATAATGTCATGCGTTTTCCTCTGATAAAAATAAGATTGTAGCATTTTTCTACTTTTCGGGCATTGATTATACGAATTATATCAGGTTCACTTTCAGTATAGGACACAACTAATAGATTACCCCAACTGGGATTTACCAATTATAGTAGAAGCTTCAGTAAAACTGATTTCATGCTTGTTAATCTACTACTGCTTTACTTTACATTTGCTGAAATCAGGTTATGATATTCGCACCGTACAGGAGTTACTAGGCCATGCAGATGTTTCTACGATCATGATCTATACCCATGTAATGAATACGCCAGGAATTAGCGTAAAAAGTCCTTTGGATCAATAACGATATGAAAAAAAGCATTATTTTGGGCGTTGATACTGGCGGCACATTTACCGACTTTGCGCTGTATCAAGATCAACAATTAAAAATACATAAGGTACTATCAACGCCAGCTGCTCCTGAGCAGGCAATTTTGCAAGGAATTAGAGAGTTAGGTCTTGAAAATCAACTTGAGCAGTTAAAAATTGTGCATGGCTCAACTGTTGCAACCAATGCTTTATTGGAGCATAAAGGGGTAAGAACAGTTTATATTAGCAATAAGGGCTTAAAAGATGTACTGACTATTGGTCGTCAAGCAAGGCTTAATTTATATGATTTAACCCCAACCCCCATTCCACCTCCGGTTGCACAAGAGCTGTGTTTGGAAATTGATGTCAGGCGTGATTATAAAGGACAAGTGATAAGTCCGTTAACTGAAGACAAGTTACAGCAATTAGCTCAGCAAGTGCTGCGATTAAAACCGCAAGCGATTGCGATTAATTTATTATATTCATATCTTGAACCTAGTGATGAACAACAAATAGCCGATTTTTTAACGAGTGCTTTAAAAAAGCAGTTGCCGAATATTTATATTAGTTGTTCTTCGGCGGTTTTAGCTGAATACAAAGAATATGAGCGAGGCATTGCCACTTGGATCAATGCTTGGTTAGGGCCAAAGGTTTATTGCTATCTTAATAAACTACAACAAGCAATAAAACCCGCTAAAATTAGCATTATGCAAAGCTCCGGAGGCACCATGTCAACGGATTATGCTGCAAAAAATGCAGTGCGAATGTTGTTATCAGGCCCTGCTGGTGGCATTGCAGCAACAAAATATTTAGCCAAGCTGAAAAATATCAATAATATTTTAAGCTTTGATATGGGAGGAACTTCAACCGACGTTGCCTTGATTGAACAGCATGAGAAACTAACCACTCATGCCAAGGTGTTACATTACCCGATTGCCGTCCCTATGATTGATATGCATACCATTGGTGCCGGTGGAGGTTCAATTGCTTATATTGATTCAGGAGGGGTATTACAAGTTGGACCAGAATCTGCGGGAGCTCAACCGGGGCCGGCCTGTTATGGTTTGGGTGGGAAAAACCCCACAGTGACTGATGCAAATGTGGTATTGGGGCGTATTAGTGCCAGTCATTTTTTAGCAGGAAAAATGAAACTAGATGGTCAAGTGGCTATTGATGCCATAAATACTTTAGCAAGCCCCTTAAAACTATCAGTAGAAGAAGTTGCTCAAGGCATTATTGACATTGCGAATGAGCATATGTGTCGCGCATTACGCATGATGTCAGTGCAAAAAGGCATTAACCCTGCTGAACTTAGCTTAGTTTCTTTTGGTGGTGCAGGGGCTTTACATGTATGTGCCCTCGCAGATGCGCTTGAAATTAACGAGGCTATTATTCCCGCTAATGCAGGTGTGTTATCAGCGTTTGGTATGTTGGTTGCTCCTGCATCGAGAGAGTTATCACAAACTTATCAAGTAGTATTGGCGGATAATATTCAGACAGAGCAAACAGCTCAGTGTCGACAAAAGTTATTGCAACTTGAAAGGCAAGGCATAAGCGAGTTGCTTGAAGAAGGCATTCAGCAAGATAATATTCAAAGTAATTTTGGACTGGATTTGCGTTATCTGGGACAGTCTTATTCATTAAGCATCACCTGCGATAAAAAAGACATCACCAACAATGATTTTTTAACGCTTTGTGTTAAAAATTTTCATCAGCAACATCTACAAAAATATGCACATCAACATGAATCTGCGGTAGAGCTG
>CAYMMQ010000002.1:4594-27589 GCA_964391585.1 uncultured Ectothiorhodospiraceae bacterium | reverse complement strand
TCATCAGCAACATCTACAAAAATATGCACATCAACATGAATCTGCGGTAGAGCTGGTGACTTTACGGGTGAAGGTTTATGACGAGTCAAATTATATACAAATGAATACTCAGGAAAATCAAAGCTCTGAAGATGCCACTGCACTTAGCTGTTCCAGTCTGCCTCATTATCTTCGAAGTGAGATTCCACTTGGTCAAACAATGATGGGGCCGGCATTAATTTTAGAATCGGTATCCACCACTTTTTTGGCTAAAAACTGGTCTTGTAAAGTTGATAGTGATGGTAATTTATTATTGAAAAAGCAGCCGCATTAAACATAATGATTAATATTTATCGTCTTAATTTTTAATGAATCTCAAGAAATACGAGTATTTGCTTTATAATACCTGAGCAATTACTCCCTCTGGGTAGCGCACATAATTAAGGAGTGTGTTTTTATGGCAACAAAGTATGCAAAGTGGATCATTAAATGGCGCTGGTTGATAGTGCTTGGGACCTTATTGACTATTATCCTAGCTGCAAGTGGGGCGAGGTTTCTAACGCTGAATACTAACTATCGGGCTTTTTTCAGCGAAGAAAACCCTCAGTTAATCGCTTTTGAAAACTTACAAAAGACGTATACATCCAATGATAATATTCTATTTTTATTAGCTCCTGAAAATCAGCAAGTATTTACTCAGGAGAATTTGGATGCAATAGCGTGGTTAACAAAGCAAGCATGGCAGCTGCCTTATACCTCAAGAGTAGACTCAGTTACAAATTATCAAAATACTTATGCAGAAGAAGATGATTTGATTGTTGAAGACTTGGTGATGAATGCTTTGGCGTTGTCAGATGAAGAGGTTGAACAAAAAAGACAGATTGCTTTAACGGAGCCATTATTAATACATCGCTTGATTGATCCTAAAACACATGTTACGGGTGTTAATGTGGTATTTCAGCTTAATGGTGTTGGATCTGATGCCGTGCAGCAGATTATGGTAAAAGCTCGTGAATTATCAGCCAGTTTCACTGATAAATTTCCTCAATATAAGGTTTATATGAGTGGTATGACTGCTCTTAATAATGCCTTTCCTGAGGCGATGGCAACGGATTTTCAGTCTTTAATTCCTATGATGTATCTTCTCATTATTTTTACGGTTTATTTTCTATTACGAACCATTAGTGGAACGATTACAACGGTGTTAATCATTGGAATGTCGGTTGTTGGAGCTATGGGGTTAGCTGGCTGGAGTGGCTTGGAGTTAACAACCCCCATGGGCTCTGTTCCAACCATTATTATGACTTTGGCGGTTGCAGATTGTATTCACATTATTGCCGGCATATTACATCAAGTTGATCTGGGGAAAAATAAACAAGAGGCAATTGTTGAAAGTATTCGCATTAACTTTAATGCGGTTTTTTTGACCAGTATCACCACCGCTATTGGTTTTTTAAGTTTGAACTTTAGTGATGCACCTCCTTTTAGAGACTTGGGTAATGTTTCTGCAACGGGTGTGATGATAGCTTTTGTATTATCGGTTACCTTATTACCTGCATTATTATCTATCCTACCTTTACCCAAAAAATCAAAAGTTTTTGATTTTAAAATGACGGCATTATCATCTTTAGTGCTTCATCATCAAAAGGCGTTAATGATAGGGGTTTCCTTATTGGCGGTAGTATTGATAATGTTTATTCCAAAAATTCAATTAAATGACGAATTTGTAAAATACTTTTCTGAAAAAATAGAATTTCGGCGACATACCGATTTTATTTCCGAGCATTTAAGTGGCATTTACATGATTGAGTTTTCGATGCAAGCCAAAGAGCCTGGAGGCATTAATTCGCCTGATTATCTTAACAAACTTGAAGAGTTTGCGATATGGTTAAGACAACAGCAATATGTGGAGCATGTCAGCCCGATTACGGATATTTTAAAGCAGCTTAATCAAAATTTGCATCAAGGTGATAAAGCTTTTTATAAGATCCCAGAACAACAGAATTTGGCTGCACAGTATCTTTTACTGTACGAAATGTCTTTACCTTTTGGTTTAGATTTAAATGATAGGATTGATGTTGCTAAACAAGCGACTCGTTTAACGGTTACTTTAGAAAATATTGATAGTCAGTCGATGCGTGAGTTAGCTGAGCGTTCAGAACAATGGCTAAAAGATAATGCTCCAGAATATATGCACACCCATGCCGTGAGTACGGGATTGATGTTTGCTTATATCGCTGAGCGAAATATTAAAAGTATGCTAAGTGGCGTATTTTTTGCACTGATTATCATTTCTGCTTTATTGATCTTTGCCTTAAAAGATCTACGCATTGGTCTGATAAGCCTAATTCCTAATGTTATTCCCGTGTTAATGGCTTTTGGTTTGTGGAGCATCTTGGTGGGAACCGTTGGTTTAGCTTCTTCTGTGGTGGCAGCTGTTACCATGGGGATTGTTGTTGATGATACCATTCACTTTTTAAGCAAATACCTAAGAGCAAGAAAAGAGCATCATGCGACTAAGGAGCAGGCGATTGAATATGCCTTTAGCCATGTTGGAACCGCCTTAACGGTTACTACCATTGTTTTAGTGATTGGGTTTACTACCTTGGGGTTTTCAAGCTTTGAGCTAAACAATAGTATGGGCTTATTAACGGCTATTACTATCGCATTTGCTTTATTAACCGACTTTTTACTACTGCCAGCATTATTGTTAAAATTTGATAAAAATAATGAAAGTGATGTTAAACAAGCTGTTTAATCAGTTATTAGATAAATAAGGAATAAAAAACATGAAAAAATATTTATTAGTGTTAATGATCAGTTTTTACTCGGTATTGGCAATAGCCCAAACCGATGAGGAAAAAGGTTTGGCAATTGCTGTTGAAGCAGATAAAAGAGATAAGGGCTTTATTAGCACAGAAGCAAAATTGTTAATGACGTTAAAAAATGCACAAGGACAAGAAAGCAAACGTTTTATTCGCTCACAGACACTGGAGCAAGAAAATGATGGTGATAAAACCTTGATTATTTTTGATCAACCCAGAGATGTAAAAGGTACCGCTTTATTGAGTTTTACCCATAAAACAGGTTCGGATGATCAATGGTTATATTTACCCGCATTAAAACGTGTTAAACGCATTGCTTCTAGAAATAAATCGGGCCCTTTTATGGGCAGTGAGTTTGCTTATGAAGATTTATCCTCTCAAGAAGTTGAAAAGTACACGTATAAGTTTTTGCGAGAAGAAAGCTGTCCGGGGGAAGAGTTTGCGCAATTAACTTGTTTTGTCTCGGAGCGTTATCCTGTGGATGAAAACTCTGGGTATACTCGACAAGTTGGCTGGATGGATAAAAATGAGTATCGAGTAATAAAGATTGATTATTATGATCGCAAAAAAAGCTTGTTAAAAACATCAAAATTTTCCCAATACCAACAATATCTTGATAAATATTGGCGTGCTGGGCAAATTGATATGCAAAATCATCAAAGTAAAAAAAGTACTGTGATTAAGTGGGAAAACTATCAATTCAGAACAGGGCTGAGTGATAAGGATTTCACTAAAAATAGATTAAAAACTATCCGTTAATGAAAAACTACCCGTTAATGAAAAACAATCTGTTAATGAAAAGTATGGGTAAGCATTGGATCTTTATTTATTGTTGCTTGTTGCCGTTAGTTGTTAGTGTTGCTCAAAGTCAGGCTAGTGAAGCGTGGACTTTTACAGGTGATATTAATCTGCGAGCAGATTATCAAACACAGTCGGCATTATTAACAGAGCAGGGTGGCAGTAGTGCCTCAATGGCACTAACCCCTGAGCTGTACAAAGAGTGGGATGATGGTTATCAGAGTTTTACTTTTAAACCTTTTATACGCATTGATAATCAATATAATAAAAAAAGCCATGCTGATATTCGTGAACTTTCTTGGCTTAAGATTGCAGATGATTGGGAATTACAACTGGGTATTAGCTCAGTATTCTGGGGAGTAACGGAATCCTTGCACTTAGTTGATGTGATTAATCAAGCGGATGTGCAAGAAAATCTTGATGGTACAGTGAAACTAGGGCAACCCATGTTACGCCTTGCTTGGATCAATGACTGGGGCAGCACCAGCTTATTTGTGTTGCCAGGGTTTCGTGAGCGAGAGTTAGGTGATAAAAAAAGTCGCTTAAGAGCTATTTATCCACTTGGGATAACGCAATATCTCTCAAGCGCTGGCAAGCAACATACGGATTTAGCTCTGCGTTGGGAAAGTAGTATTGGTGATGTGGATATAGGTTTATCACATTTTTACGGTACTAGTCGAAACCCTAGTTTACGACCCAGTTTAGATACAAATAACAATTTAAGCTTGAATGTGTATTATGACTTAATTCACCAAAGTGGCTTAGATCTCCAACTAACACGTGATGCATGGTTGTGGAAATTAGAAATGACTTATCAACAGCCGAGCCAGACAGAAAATGTTTTGGCAGCCATTGGTGGCTTTGAATATAGTTTTTATGGGGTATTTCAATCTGATACCGATGTGGGGGTATTGTTAGAATATCAATATAATAATGCCAGTCAAATTGTCTCAGCGGCTAATAATGATCTTTTTATTGGCTTTCGATTTGCTTTAAATGATGTAGCAAGTAGTGAATTATTGGTTGGTAGTATTGTTGATCTGGATCATCACGCTAGTATCTTTTCAGTCAAAGGCAGTCGACGTTTTGGCAATTCATGGAAAGTGAGTCTTGAAGGTCGCTGGTTTAATCATATTCCTGAAAGCGATCCGCTATTTAGTATTCAAAAAGATGACTTCGTGCGCTTAGAAGCAAGCTGGTATTTTTAAGCTTGGTTACATGCCTTGTGGTTCCGCGATCGTCTGCTGAGGCTCTCTTTTTTCGGTTATGTCGTAATCATTTATAATGCGTGTTTCATCTTTTAATTATAATACAAATCTCCCCTAGCCCCTCTTTGCTAAAGAGGGGAACCGTTAACTAGCCCTAGCCCTTCTTTGCTAAAGAGGGGAACTGAAGAGATGAAGATAGCAGGTACTTCCCCCTTAGAAAAAGGGGGATTGAGGGGGATTTATCTTGTATTATTAGAAAATTGAGCCGATTTCTGTTATTTAAACAAAAAATCTCCCCTCCCCCCTTTGCTAAAGGGGGGAACCCTTAACTGATACTAACTATGTGTTGCCGTATGAATGATTACAGCTATAGTCAAGGGTGATTCTTTAACTATTCCCCGCCAACAGTAATCGTGACCATTTTTTCTAGTTTGATACGCTTTTGCCACACTTTAAGTACATCATCAGCACTTAACTTTTGAATGCGTTTTTGAAAGCTGTCCAGATAATCAAGAGGTAAATTATAAAAACCAATGGTAGCTAGGTTTTCACAGATTTTTCGGTTGCTAGAAGTTCGCAGGGGAAAGTTGCCACTGATATTCAACTGGGCTTGTTTAATCTCTTCAATTGTTGGTCCTTTTTGTAAGAACTCGTTCAGGTTTTGCTGGATCAGCTCGATTGCCTGCTGGCGTGATTGATTTTTAGTTGTCAAGCTAATCAAAAATGGACCTCGTTCCCGCATTTGATTGAGAGAGCTATAAACCCCATAAGTTAGGCCATTTTTTACTCTTAAATCTTTGACCAGGCGAGAATTGAACCCACTACCGCCTAAAATATGATTACCAAGATACAAGGCATAATAGTCATCATCCCCTCGTTTTATTAAGCTATGACCTATTAAAATTGCCGTTTGTTCAGATTTATGTTGAATATTTATGCTCTTTTTTTCTTTTAAGTCGCTAACTGCTGGCAACGCTGGTGCATGAGAGCCTTCTGGTAATATCGCTGATATCTCATTAGCTATTTTTTCTGCTTGTTGCTGTGATAAATCTCCTACGATAGCTAAAATCGCATTTTTATTAGTATAGTATTGTTTAAAAAAGGTTTTCAAGTGTTCTGGTTTTATTTTATCAAGGCTTGTTACTGTGCCATTAACCGGTATTGCATAAGGATGTGGGGGATTTGATGTCTGTTGATATAAGCTTTCAAAAAAAGCTAAGCTGGCAATTTTAGACGGGTTTTCTTGTGCTAACTGCAGTGCTACTTTTAACTTATTTTTTTCTCGCTCAAGACTTTCTTGGCTAAACATAGGCTCTGTTAATAATTGCTTGATGGTTGTGACGGCTTTGCTAATGATCTTTTTGTTACTCAAGCTACGGAAACTTAAAACTGACATATCTCGATGGCTGGAGCTAGAATATTGTACCCCTAATCCTTCAAAGGTCTTAGCCAGGCTGTCTGCATCAATGTCTTTACTGCCTTCAAATAATAAACTATTGCTTAACTTTGCAACACCGGCATATTCCATTTCATCTCTGGCAGCCCCGGCATCAAAGACTAAACGAATATCCACCATGCTAATTTCATTTGCTGGAGCAAATAAAACCTGTGTGCCATGGGGCGTTGTCCAGCGACTTACCTCCAAGCTACCCATTTTCCCATGGCTTAAATTAGCAGCGTTGATATTAATGCTGATGAGCAAGGATAAGGTTAAATAAATAATCTGAAATGGTTTGGAAATGAATAACATATTTTATCCCTATGATTTAACGGCTTGAACTTCAACACGAGTCATTTGCTGTGTTTGTAGATATTTTTTGGCTACAGCTTGTATTTGCTCTGGAGTAATCAGGCGAATTTGATCTACAAATTTTTCTTCCGTTTCCCAGCCAAAGCCATTGGTTTCTGCAACGCCTATTTTCATTGCCTGATAAAAAATGGAATCTTTTTCAAAGACACTTGAAGCAATAATTTGGTTTTTAACTCGCTCTAACTCTTCATCGCTAACAGTTTGATCTTGTAATAACTTAATTTCCTGGTAAATGGCTTGTTCAACTTGTTTTATGGTTTTGCCTTGTGAAGGAATTGCATCTATCACAAATAAAGTTTGCATACGTGCAGTGAGTGAATAATAACAACTGACCGACGCAGCTATTTGTTGCTGTTTTACCAGTTTATAAGGTAAACGAGTGCTATCGCCACCATCAAGAAGTCCAGAAAGTAAAACAAGGGCATAAGGTTCCCAAGTCTTTTCATTATCTGGGGCCATAATGGTAGGAACTTTATAACCTATCGTTAAATACGGTAATTGTGCCTCTAATTGTAACTGGATAGACTTAGTTCCATATTGTTTTCTTTCTTGAAAGCTTTTCTGCTTAGCTAACGGCGTAGATGATATTTTGCCATAGTGTTTTTTCGCTAAAGCAAACACTTTTTCACTTTCCACATCACCTGCAACCACTAAAGTGGCATTGGCTGGTTGGTAAAACTGTTGGTACCATTGATGGACATCAGACTGTTGCAGGTTTTTTAAATCATCCATCCAACCAATGACTGGATGATGATAACCACTGTTGTCAAATGCACTAACATAAAGTTGCTCAAAAGCTTTTGCTCGAGGTTTGTCATCGGTGCGCCAGCGTCTTTCCTCCTGCACAACCATCACTTCTTTGTTAAAGTCATCGGCAGAAAATGTTAGGTTTTTCATCCGATCAGCTTCTAATTTAAAGCTGATTTCAAGTCGACTTGCTTCTAAGGTTTGAAAATACGCCGTGTAATCTCTAGAAGTGAAGGCATTATCTTCGCCGCCATTTTCGGCAATTATTTTATTAAAACTATCTTTGGGGTATTTAGGTGTACCTTTGAACATCATATGCTCTAATACATGAGAAACCCCTGTTTTGCCATTGCTTTCATAACTTGAGCCAATTTTATACCAAATTTGTGATACCACAATCGGTACTCGATGATCTTCTTTGACAATCACTTTTAAACCGTTGCTTAATACTCTTTCTTGAACCTCTCCTGCATAAGCGAACGAGGTATAAACAGGCGAAAAACTGCAGCTAGACAGCAATAATAAAAGCCATCTTTGGCGGTTTAAAAGTTTGTTACAAAAAATATAACATCTAAACATTGAGAACACCTTACGATTTTACGATGGTAGTGGTACGATATACCCATAACATCGCTTAAGTTAGTTTGCAAAAAAAGTGATACCCTATCAACTCTAAAAAACAATTATTATGTTTAATTTTTTTACTAAAAAGAATAAAAAAGATGATGACTCTAGCATAGATAATAACGCTTTGCTCGAAAAGCAAGTCATTAATGAAGATAATCTGGAAAAGCCGATTGAAAATGCAGAACAAGTTGCAGAGACGGAAATTACAGTAGAAATAAAAGAGCCTGAAATAGCCGAAGCAGATATTACAGAAGAAAAAGCGAGCATGTTTAATCAGTTTAAACAAGGCCTAAATAAAACCAAAGAAATTTTAAATACCGATGTTACGGAATTGGTTAACTTAAAAGAAGGTTTAGGTAAAACTCGAGAAATTTTAAATACGGATATTACCGAATTAATTCACTATAAAAAAGTGATTGATGCGGATTTATTAGAAGAAATCGAAACCAAGCTATTAATGGCGGATATGGGGTTTGAAGCCACCCAAAGGATTATTGATGATTTAAACCAGCGCTTAAAAAGAAAACAATTAAAAGATGCAGATGCACTTTTTGAAGCTTTAGAAGTGAATATGTTGCAATTGTTGGAGTCTATTGAACAGCCCTTACAAATTGATAGCAGTAAAACCCCCTATGTTATTTTAATGACAGGGATTAATGGAGCAGGAAAAACGACAACTATAGGTAAGTTGGCAAAAAAATATCAACAACAAGGTTATTCGGTGATGTTGGCAGCGGGTGATACTTTTAGAGCTGCGGCTGTTGAGCAGTTACAAGTTTGGGGTGAACGTAATAATATTCCCGTCATTGCACAACATACCGGTGCAGATTCAGCTTCAGTAATATTTGATGCCATAGCCGCTGCCAAAGCAAGAAAAATTGATATCGTGTTAGCAGATACTGCTGGACGCTTACATACCCAAACAAATTTGATGGATGAATTAATCAAAGTTAAACGAGTTGCGGGGAAAGTCGATGCAACAGCTCCTCATGAAGTGATGTTAGTACTTGATGCGGGTACAGGACAAAATGCCTTAAGCCAAGCAAAACACTTTGTAGAGGCTGTGAATGTTAGTGGTATAACCTTAACTAAACTAGATGGCACAGCAAAAGGCGGCATTATTTTTTCTTTGGCACAAAGGTATAATATTCCTATCCGCTTTATTGGCATAGGAGAAGGTATCGATGACTTAAGGCCTTTTGATCGGAAAAGTTTTGTTGATGCCTTGTTGAGTCGACAAGAGTCCAGTACAAAAAGCTAGAGTAGATTTATGATTAAATTTGAGAACGTATATAAGCGTTATTCTGGTTCAAAAGAAGCCTTAAGTAATGTCAATATGCACCTTAAAAAAGGTGAAATGGCTTTTTTAACAGGGCATTCGGGTGCAGGGAAAAGTACCTTTTTAAAACTAATCGCATTGCTGGAAAAAACAACAGCAGGACATTTATATGTTGGTGGTAATCAGTTAGATAAGGTTAAACCCTACAACGTTCCTTATTTGCGTCGAAATATTGGTATTATTTTTCAAGATTATCAATTGCTTGCTGATAGAACGGTTTTTGATAATGTTGCTCTGCCTTTAGTTATTGCGGGGTTTTCATCCCTAGAAGTAAAAAAAAGAGTTTCTGCCGCCTTAGATCAAGTGGGTTTATTAGCATATGAAAAATGCTTACCGATACAACTATCAGGTGGAGAACAACAACGAGTAGGAATAGCAAGAGCCGTTGTTAATAAACCAGCTGTTTTATTAGCAGATGAACCAACAGGAAGTCTTGATCCCGATTTGTCCCGAGAAATTATGCGATTATTTGAGCGTTTTAATCAAGTTGGGGTAACCGTATTGATTGCATCGCACGATATTACTTTGATCAATGAAATGAATAAACGGATTATTCGCCTTGAGCATGGGAAAATTTTGTCATGAGTAGTAAGCACCAAGATACAAAAGTAGAAAGCGATGCAAAAGTAAAAAGACAGTTTAGAAAGTTAAAACCTTCAAGCAATACCTTATTTTTGAGTTTTTTATTGCGTCATTTTCAATGCTTCTTTTTTACCTTAGGACAATTAAGTAAAACTCCAATTGCTACATTAATGACAAGTGCTGCCTTGGGAATTGCACTCGCCTTGCCTGCTGGGCTTTACGAAGTGGTTTTAACGCTACAAAAAGCGGGAGGCGAATTGGATCATGTTCATCAAGTGACCTTGTTTTTAAAAAAAGAAATCAACGATCAGCAAGCTAAGGATTTACAAGAAAAAATACAGGGAATGGAAGGGGTTTTAAATGTGCAATTTAAAGATAAACAACAAGCTTTAGAGGAGTTTCAACATTATTCAGGTTTTGGTGATGCTTTAGATGCTTTAGAATTTAATCCTTTGCCTCATGTATTAATTATTGCACCAAGCCCCTTGTATGTTGAGCCACTGAACTTAGAAAAATTATTAAGTATTTTTAAGCAAATTGAAGAAGTTGAAACCGTACAAGTCGATATGCAATGGTTAAAACGACTATTTTCTATTATTTCTGTGGGTAAAACGGGGATTTCAATTATTGCCTGCTTGCTTGGTTTAGCTGTTTTGTTGATTATTGGTAATACCATTCGTTTAGCGATAGAGAATCGACGCCAAGAAATTTTAATTAGCAAGTTAATTGGTGGCACCAATAGCTTTATTCGCAGGCCCTTTTTGTATTTGGGGTTTTGGTACGGATTTTTAGGAGGGGTATTAGCGGTTATATTAATTGATGGGGCTTTATTGGTGATGGATAGTTCACTGGGTGAATTAAAAGCTTTATATCAAAGTGAATTGTTAAACTTATCAACTACCAATATTTCTCATAATATTCAGTTGTTATTAATTAGTATTATGTTAGGCCTTTTAGGAGCTTTGGTGGCGGTTAATCGTCAGATAAAAGATATCGAACCGACCTAATATGTGTGTCATTATTTCAAACCATTAGCAAGAACTTTAGATGAAAAAACCTGAATTATTATTGCCGGCAGGCACACTTAAAAATATGCGCTATGCTTATGCGTATGGGGCAGATGCTGTTTATGCAGGGCAACCTCGTTATAGCTTGCGTGCAAGAAATAATGATTTTTTATATGAAAATATTAAAGTTGGCATTGATGAAGCTCATCAGCAGGGCAAGCAATTTTTTCTCGCGTCAAATGTCATTCCACACAATAGTAAAATTAAAACCTATTTGGCGGATATAGAGCCGATTATTGCATTAAAACCCGACGCCTTGATTATGGCAGATCCTGGTTTGATTATGATGGTGAAAGAAAACTGGCCAGATATACCGATCCATCTTTCGGTGCAAGCTAATACCGTTAATTATGCCAGCGTTAAATTTTGGCAATCTATGGGGCTTTCTCGAGTGATTTTGTCTCGTGAATTAGGCTTGGATGAAATTGAAGAAATTCGTCAACACTGCCCGGATATTGAGTTAGAAGTGTTTATTCATGGCGCTTTATGTATCGCCTATTCTGGTCGATGTTTGTTGTCAGGTTATTTTAACCACCGCGATCCCAACCAGGGAACCTGTACCAATGCTTGTCGTTGGGAATACAATGTTAAAGATACCGAAGCTTTAGTGTGTGGTGATGTGGCGGTTAAATCAGCATTAAAAGATTTTGATCCATTTGTTGAAATTAGTAATCCTCCTTTATTTGAAGGGGTAGATCATGAAAATAGACACCCACTGGCGGATCAGGTGTATTTATTGGAAGAAAAAGAGCGTCCCAATGAGTTTATGCCAATTTATGAAGATGAAAATGGCACCTATATTATGAACTCACGTGATTTAAGAGCTTTGGAGCATGTTGAGCAATTAATGAAAATTGGTGTGGATTCTTTAAAAATTGAAGGTCGCACCAAATCACACTATTATGTAGCAAGAACGGCGCAAGTCTATCGTCGTGCTGTTGATGCGCTGGCCGCCGGAAACCCCTTAGATCCAAGTTTGTTTGCTGACTTAAATAATCTTGCCAATCGTGGTTATACCGATGGATTTTATCAACGCCATCATACGCATGAGTATCAAAATTATTTAGATAATCATTCCACGAGCAAAAATCAACAATATGTTGCCGAAGTGATTGATAGCAAAGTTGAAAATGAGCAGCAATATATTTTAGTTGATGTTAAAAATAAATTTTCTATTGGCGATACACTAGAATTGATTTTGCCAGGGAAGAATATTTGTTTTGTTTTAAGGTCAATTGTTAGCAATAAAAAGGTCAATAACACCAAAATCAATGTTGAAATGGAAACAGCGCCAGGAAGCGGGCATCAAGTTTGGCTCCCCATTCCTAGCTTAGATGAGTCTGCAGCGACATTATCAATGGCATTATTAGCACGAAATTTTTAAATTTAGGATAAAAATTATGAAAACACCTCGCAATACCATTTTCTCTTTAACGCGTAAACGTCGTATGCGCAAAGATGATTTTTCTCGTCGCCTGATGCGGGAAAATAACTTAACAGTAGACGACCTGATTTATCCAATGTTTGTCCTAGAAGGGGAAAATAAACGTAAAAAAGTTGCCTCTATGCCGGGTATTGAGCGTTTAAGCATTGATTTATTATTAATTGAAGCGGCTGCATTAGTTGATCTTGGGATCCCTGCAGTAGCTTTGTTTCCAGTGACACCTGCAAGTGTTAAAAGTGATGATGCGGCAGAAGCCTTTAACCCCAATGGTTTAGCACAGCGAGCTGTTAGCGCATTAAAAGAAAAGTTTCCTCAATTAGGGGTTATTACCGATGTTGCATTGGATCCATTTACCTCTCATGGTCAAGATGGTCTGATCGATGAAAATGGTTATGTACTTAATGATGAAACCATTGAAGTTTTGGTCAAACAAGCCTTATCTCATGCGCAAGCAGGTGCTGATGTAGTTGCTCCTTCTGATATGATGGACGGGAGGATTACCGAAATTCGAGAAGCCTTAGAGCAAGCCGGTTTTATTCATACTCGGATTCTTGCTTATTCTGCTAAGTATGCTTCAAGTTTTTATGGCCCATTTCGTGATGCGGTCGGTTCGGCTAGCAATTTAGGGAATGCTGATAAAACCACTTACCAAATGGATCCCGCGAATAGTGATGAAGCCCTGCATGAAGTGGCGATGGATATTGAAGAAGGTGCTGATATGATAATGGTTAAGCCAGGTATGCCTTATTTGGATATTGTGCGTCGAGTAAAAGATGAGTTTGGGGTTCCGACTTATGCATATCAAGTTAGTGGTGAATATGCGATGCTACAAGCTGCAATTCAAAATGGTTGGTTAGATGAGAAAAAAGTCATTATGGAATCGTTATTGTGTTTTAAACGAGCTGGTGCTGATGGCATATTAAGTTATTTTGCCAAGCAAGTGGCGATTTGGTTAAAGGAAAATTAATTCTATTTAAATGATATGATGAGCAGGCGTGAAAATTAGACGGTTTCTTGGTTTGCTGGTTCCACCAAAGGAAACAGTGGTTTTTTCTGAAATTATATACTCTAGTCTTGCGGCTTTTGTGGCTATTGCCCTAACGTATTTGATTAGTCAATATTATCTTTCAGTTGAAAGCGCTATTTTTCTAGTTGCCTCAATGGGGGCTACAGCGTTTTTAGTTTTTGCTATACCTCATGGGCCACTTTCTCAACCCTGGCCCATTTTCGGTGGGCATATTTGCTCAGCATGTATTGGTGTGGTACTGGCTCAAAATCTTCCAGATCCTCTATTAGCCGCTTCATTGGCGGTATCAGTCTCTATTGCCATTATGTTTTTATTGCGTTGTTTGCATCCCCCTGGTGCGGCAACCGCTTTGATTGCTATTGTTGGTGGCGATGAAGTACATCAACTGGCCTATTTATACATTTTGAACCCAGTTGCTTTGAATGTTTGTATTATTTTAGCATGGGCCGTGGTTATTAATAACTTATTACCACGTCGCTGGTATCCTTCGGTTTTAAGATCAAGTCATCAGCAAGAAAAAAAGCTTGGCAGAAATGCATTACAAATTAGTCAGGATGATATGAGTGATGCTCTGCGCAAAATGGGGATTTATGTTGATATTTCTAAGGATGAATTAGAGCCGATTTTAAATACCATATTTTTAAAATTCCAACAGAATAAAATAGGTAATATTCGTTGTCAGGATGTGATGACTTTTCCGGTGATTTATGCCCATCAGCATGAAAATATCGATGAAATTTTAACTAAGTTATCAAAACACCATATACGCTCTATTCCAGTGATTAATCGTACAGGTTTAGTGATGGGCATTATAACGATGAACGATATTCTTAAATATATTGATGACAGCTTCTGTAATAATGTGGCGTATAAGCTGAAAATGATGCTACAAAAAAAATCGTCGCTTGGCAGAGAAAAAAAAATGATTGCCGCAAAAATAATGACAAAACCCGCTATTTGTTTTCAGCAACAACAACATATTCAAGATGTTTTTATTTTGATGTCAGAGCAAAATATCCACCATTTTCCAGTTGTGAATGAAGAGCAACAATTAGTTGGGATTATCACGCCAAACAATTTACTCAATGCTGCTTATTTGTGTTTACAGCAAAGTTAAAGCTTGAATTTTTATTTTTGAGCCACATCTTTAAAACTCCATTTAATCTATTAAGGCAACTATTATGAATTCACACAACTCTCCCCCTGATATCAGCGATATTATGGGCAAAGCTCTTGGAAAGGGGAAAAGTTTTTTTATCACAGCGTTGATGATGGTCGTTATAGTTATTGCTGCGATGCAGGCAAGCTATACCGTTGATGAAGGAAATGTGGGTATTATCAAACGCTTTGGTGAAGCCATTAATCAGGTCAATCCAGGCTTACATTTGAAAATTCCTTTTGTTGATGTGGTGGAAGTCTTGGAGATTCGTACCCGAAAAAATTTAGAGCGTTTGAATGCATCTACCTATGAACAAATGCCCGTTACCGCAGAAGTTTCTATTAACTGGACCGTGCAACGTGATCAAGCGTTTGATTTATTTAAAAGTTATGGAGGTTTATTGCAATTTGAAACGAGGATCTTAGATCCTAAACTACGTTCAGCGGCAAAAGATGCTTTAGCAAGGTATAAAGCAGAAGAAATTATTCAAAATCGTGGCAAGGTGATCGCCTTAATTGAAGATTTATTATTAGATGAAATGAAAGTTTATCCAGTAAAACTTGATTCAGCACAGTTAGAAAACTTAGGTTTACCTGAAAAATATATTCAATCAATTGAAACCAAACAAACTGAAAAGAACTTAGCTGCCGCGGAGAAACACCGCTTAGAACGTCAAAAGCTTGAAGCACAAAGAGAAGTAAATACTGCTCTTGCGAAACGTGATGCAGAAAAAGCTCGTGCGGATGGTAAAGCCTATGCGATTGAAACAGAAGCAGTTGCAGAAGCCGGTGCAATTCGCTTAAAAGGTTTAGCAGAAGCGGAAGCTATTGAGAAAAAAGCGCAAGCACTTGAACAATCAAGTACCTTGGTGGATTATGTTCGAGCACAACGCTGGGATGGAAAAATGCCACAAACTATTATGGGAGCAGATCAAAATATTCTATGGAATATGTCGGGTGAAACAAAAAGATAGATAGTTTAAGCGCATAATAAAAACTTAGCTTGTCTATCCTCAATTTTATTCAGATATTTAAGCTGAGATAAAAGGACAGTATTATCTTGCAATACTACGGCATTGTCGTATAATTTGAAACATGATTACGCTTATTGAATCGCCCATTTTTTCAAATCTATGGCCTGATTACTGGTCTGAAGAGGAGCGTGGAGAATTTTCTGCTTGGCTTGCGGAAAACCATGAAGCGGGTGATGTAGTCCCCGGGGCAGGAGGTATTCGAAAAATTCGGTGGAAACGAAAAGCGCAAGGAAAAAGAGGTGGGGTTCGTATAATTTATTTTACGGAATTAAATAAAGGGCTTATCTGGTTATTAACAATTTATGCTAAGTCAAATAAAGATAATATCCCTGCACATATCCTTAAAGCGCTAAAAGAGGAGTTAGTAGATGGTTATAAATGACAGTGAACTGATAGAACGCGATATGAAAAGAGATATATGGCAAGAAACATTAGATGCTGTCCGAAGCATAAAAAAAGGTGATATTGGTCATATAGAAACGCTAGAAATACCAGCAGTTGTTGAAGCGAGACAAAAAGTTGGTCTCTCTCAATCCCGGTTTGCTGCTTTATTAGGTGTTTCTGTTAGAACTTTACAGGATTGGGAGCAAGGCCGAAGAAAACCAAGTCGTGCTGCTTTATCTCTTATCCAGATAGCAAAGCAACGACCTGATGTGTTGCGTGAAGTATTTGGTTGAATCTTTGACCATACTTAGTGATGTGCCTTTCCTGTATAGATTTTTCCACCAGCAATTTTTTCACACATGCCTTCAGGAACATAAACCCAATCAGTTGGATCAGCATCTTTTTTTCCCATGCCAGCACACATATGCTTGCTAGAACCGCAATCATTTTTACCCGCTTTTGAAATACCAGCACATTTTTCAAAGCCAGGTTTTCCAGCAAAACTTGCCGCAGATAAAAACATAAGAGCAATAGCTGTTAAAGAGATGATTTGTATTTTTTTCATGATGACTCCTTTGCTAACAAAATAAAAGTATACCCAAGAATAATAGGGAACTTAAGTAATGTTTTCAAGTTATATTTTGCTTTATCAACTAGGACTCTTCTTTTCATACACCATTTGGTGTATGCTCATCCGTATATAAAAAAGGAATCTTATTATGCATAAAGTTCAAACAAGTGTCCGCTTAGATGAGGAGAAGTTTAAATTAGCAAAAGAAATATTAAGTGAGCTAGGAATGAATTTTACTGAAGCTGTCAATATTTTCACCAATATGGTTGTCGCAAAAAAAGGCTTGCCTTTTGAAGTCAACTTACCTAATGCTGAAACACTTCAAGCGATAACTGACATTAGAAATAAAAAAAATATTAAAACAGTAACCAGTAATGAACTGCTAGTAGAAATGAACTTAAATGAGAAAGCTTAATCGACACAAGTCATTTATTAAAGATGCTCGAAATGTAAAGTTAACCGATCAGCAATCAACTAAACTTTTCCTTTATGTTTCAGCCTTACTGAAAGGCGAAAAGCTTCCTCCTGAATCAAGAGATCATTCCTTAAATGGGAAACTCTCTGATTTTAGAGAGCTTCATGTTGGTGGTGATACATTGCTTATCTACTCTTTAGATGATGATTTTGTTTATTTAGCTCGCTTAGGCTCTCACGCTCAATTATTTGAAAAAATGTAGCTTTTTGTGATTATTAACACCCTAAAAAAGGACATAAAAAGTTCAAAAAAAGCTTGATAGATTATTATACTAAGCTTGTTAGCAGCAAGGGAGTCGTTAAACATTTATTATTTTTCTCTAACTTCAGCGAGTACTTGCTGGCGTTGCAAGTTTAATTGTTCTGATATCTTTTTACCTTGATAACCTTGCTTGATAATTTCTTGAATCGAGACTTTTTGACTTAAATTAAAATACTGATGACATAAGGCAACTTGCTCGGGTAAAATTTCCTCAAAACCGGCTCTGCCTCTTGAGTCTGCTTCACAAGCCAGTAAAAAGTTTTTATACCGTTCTGGTCTGCGAAAAGCATCCACTCGGTTAAAAAAACTGATCACTGTCTTATTTCTTAATTCAGCAATTTGATGATATAACAAATGAAATTCGGTAACGATTAAGGAGAGTTCTTTGATTTGTTTTGGAATTTTTAGACGATGACATAAATTTTCGACCAATTTCACCCCACGATGTTCATGTTGTTTATGACTAGGCCATTCCTCTTGTGGAGTTATAGCTTTGCCCAGATCATGCATCAAGGCTGCAAAACGTACTGCTAATTGAGTATCAAAATCGTGCTGCATTGTAAGTTTGACCGCTTGCTGTAATACCATCATGGTATGAATGCCAGTATCAATTTCTGGGTGCCATTTTGCAGTTTGAGGTACGCCAAATAAATTATCAATCTCAGGTAATAAAACTTGCAAAGCGCCACAAACTCTCAAACTTTGAAAAAATATATGAGCGTTATCTTCAAGCAACGCCTTTTCGACTTCCTGCCAAACACGTTCAGCAATCAAGGCATTTACTTCACCATTTTTTACCATTTCCGTCATTAGCTGCAAAGTTTCATCAGCAATACTAAAACCTAAGTCATAATAGCGGGCAGCAAAACGAGCCACGCGTAATAATCGAACAGGATCTTCTTTAAAAGCAGGAGAAACATGGCGTAATACACGATTTCCCAGGTCTTTTACGCCAGAAAATGGATCAAAGAGTTGACCGTTTTCATCTTGAGCAATCGCATTAATGGTTAAGTCGCGTCGATATAAGTCTTGCTCTAAGGTTACTGAAGGATCAGCATAAAAACTAAAGCCATGATAACCTTTGGCAATTTTCTTTTCCGTTCTTGCTAACGCATATTCTTGGTGAGTTTTAGGATGTAAAAAAACCGGAAAGTCTTTGCCCACAGGTTTGTAACCAAGCTTAAGCATTTGCTCAATTGTTGCGCCAACCACTACAAAATCATGATCTGTTACAGGTCGTTGCAGTAATGTATCTCTAACCGAGCCACCTACATGGTATATTTTCATTGTTTTAACCTAGGTTTAATCATACGTTGGTACTTTAAGGTAGATACTCAGGTGTTAATGCTTCCCCCTTAGGAAAAGGGGGATTGAGGGGGATTTTATTTTTGTGTTAAACAACTGATTTGATAACATTTTATTTAAAAGACCAAATCTCCCCTAACCCCTCTTTGCTAAAGAGGGGAACAGTTTCGAGCAACAACCTCTTAAGTACTAAGCTATGTTGATTTAATGTTTATTAGTCATATTACTGCTTTTTGCAATGATACTAAAGCCTTTGTGATTGCATCAACGCATTAGAAGTATTATTCTAGCCTTCTTATCGTATTTCAACACAGAAAAATTTATGCCTATTTTAATGGATCAGTACCAGCGTCAAATCAAATATTTACGTTTGTCAGTAACAGATCGCTGTGATTTGCGTTGTTTTTATTGTATGCCAAACGGTTTAGTCGATTATGAAGAACCCGATGATTGGTTAAGTTTCGATGAAATAGAGCGCGTGGTAAAAGCGTTTACGCTATTGGGTGTATCATCTGTTCGTCTGACTGGAGGGGAGCCTTTAATAAGAAAAAATTTACCGCAGTTAGTTCAGCGTTTAAATACTTTGCCTTTGCTTGATGATTTATCCTTAAGCAGTAATGCAACGCAGTTAGAGAAACAGGCATTGGCCTTATATGATGCAGGCGTATCTCGGATCAATATAAGTTTAGATACCATTAATGCAGAGAAATTCAAACAAATCACTAAAGGCAATGTAGATAAAATTATTAATGGTTTGTTAAAAGCAAAAGAGGTTGGGATAACACCGATCAAAATCAATATGGTCATTATGAAAGGGATCAATGATGGTGATGATGTAGAAGAAATGGTGGATTTTTGTTCAAAACATGGTTTTTCTTTACGCTTTATCGAAACCATGCCAATGGGTGATGTGGGACGTAACGCTAAACAATATTATATTGAACTGACCGAAATAGAAAAACGATTAAGTAAGTCTTATCAACTTTTACCGACTACGTTAACAGGTTCTGGTCCCGCACGTTATCTGCAAGTGGCAGAAACGGGACTTAAGATCGGCTTTATAACACCTTTATCTAGGCATTTTTGCGATTCGTGTAATCGGGTGCGTTTAGCGGTGAACGGCGATTTGTATTTGTGTTTAGGTGATGAGCATAAATTTGCCCTACGTCCTTTATTACGAGAAGGGATCACAGATCAAGAGTTGGCTAATGCGATTAAACAAGCGATTCAATTAAAGCCGTATAAACATGAGTTTATTGAGCAACCCGATAAAGTGGTGCGTTTTATGTCTAAAACAGGTGGGTAAGTATGGTGCGTCTATTTATCGATCAATGTTTGCAGAATGATAGCCGAATTGCTCTGGATGAGGATGCTTCTCATTATGTAAAACATGTGTTGCGTTTAAAGTTAGGCGATCAGGTGACTTTGTTTAATGGCATCGAACCATTAGCAGAATACCAAAGCAGGATTGTAGCGATAAATAAAAAAGGGGTGGAAGTTGAGATTCAATCTGTAACTGAGACTGATCATGAGTCTCCTTTGAAAATTCGTTTGTTGCAAGGGATCTCTAAAAATGATCGTATGGATTACACTATTCAAAAAGCGGTTGAATTAGGTGTGGCTGAGATTTATCCATTATGGGTAGCACGTTGTAATGTGAGTCTAAATGATCAGCAACGCTTAGAAAAAAAAATAAACCATTGGCAAAAAAAAACCAATTCAGCTCTAGAGCAATCTAATCGTACGTCTAAAGTTATCGTACATGCTCCTGTGAGATTAGATGAAATTTTAACATCAAACAATGCTAATAGTGATGTCAACTTATTGTTACAACCAGAAAGTGAACTTAGAATTAGAGAAATAAACTTAGCTCAGCAGCCAAAAACAGCTTCTTTGTTAGTAGGTCCTGAAGGTGGATTTGCTTCAAGCGAAGTACAAAAGGCTTTAGAGTACGGCTTTCAAGGAATTAAGTTAGGGCCTAGAATTTTAAGAACCGAAACTGCGGGTGTTGCGGTGATGGCGATATTACAATCACTCTGGGGTGATTTATAACAAGAGGTTGAGAAAGTGCAACATTTAAATATAGGGATTGTTATGGATCCCATTAAGGATATTAAACCATATAAAGACAGTAGTTTTGCTATGCTGTTGGAGGCGCAAAAAAGAGGTTTTACTATTTTTTATATGCAAATAGATGACTTGTTTATGCAAAACGATCAAGCAAAGGCCTATACTCAAACCTTACAGGTTCAAGATGAACATGCTCATTGGTTTGATTTTACCTCTGAAAAGCAGCTTCAAAATTTATCTGACTTAGATGTGATTTTGATGAGAAAAGATCCTCCGTTTGATCTGCAATATATTTATGCAACTTATATTTTAGAATTTGCACAATCCCAGGGTAAAAAACCTTTGGTGATCAATAAACCCCAAAGTTTACGTGATGCCAATGAAAAAATGTTTGCCTTGAATTTTGCTCAATGCATCACTTCAACTTTAGTTAGTCGTAATCCCAAGCAATTAAAAGAATTTGCCAAGCGAGAGCAAGATGTCATTATCAAACCTTTGGATGGCATGGGTGGTGCTTCAATTTTCCGCATTAAATCCAATGATGCTAATACTAATGTGATTATAGAAACAATAACCAATTTTGGGCAAGAGTTTGTGATGATGCAGCGTTTTATTCCAGAGATTAGCCAAGGGGATAAACGAATTTTATTAATCAATGGCGAACCGGTTGCTTATGCTTTAGCGAGGATCCCAGCTGAAGGCGAAAATAGAGGCAATATTGCCGCGGGTGGTTCAGGAGTTGGCATAAAACTCAGTGATAGAGATTATTTCTTATGTGAGCAGATCAAGCCGATGTTACAGGCTAAGGGGTTGATGTTTGTGGGTTTAGATGTGATTGGTGATTTTATTACTGAAATTAATGTAACCAGTCCAACGTGTATTCGAGAGCTCGATAAACAGTTTGATCTGAATATTAGTGGGATGTTGTTTGATGCTATCGTAAAACAGCGAACATAGCTAGATTATAAGTATTAGATTTTATGTCCCAGCAGCAAACATTGCTTGATATTTATCAACACAAAGTTGATTCGGATGAATTAAGTGGAGATAGTGAACAACTTGCTGTATTACAACAGATGGATGTTGTTGCTAAAGAGATAGAAAAGTTCCAACAACAAAAACAGCAATTTTCTTTCAAAAATTATTTGGCTTTTTCAAACAAAGAAAAGACACAAATGCCTAAAGGGATTTATTTATGGGGTGGTGTCGGTCGAGGTAAAACGCATTTATTAGATTTGTTTTTTAAAACTATACATGTTGATAACAAGTTACGTGTTCATTTTCATCGTTTTATGCTTATGGTTCATGAACAATTAGATGAGTTGGGACAGATAAAAGATCCTCTTTATCAAGTCGCAGCAGATTTTGCCAAGCAGTATGATTTGATTTGTTTAGATGAGATGTTTGTGGTGGATATCACTGATGCGATGATTTTAGCTATTCTTATGCAGCAGTTGATAAAAAATCAGGTTATCTTATGTTTTACCTCAAATACTCAGCCTACTGATTTGTATCAACATGGATTACAAAGGGCGCGATTTTTGCCAGCCATTGAGTTGCTAAAAAATCAAACACATATTATTGAGTTAAAAGGAGAACGGGATTATCGGATCCAAACATTGACACAAACCCCGATGTATTTATTGGTGGATGAACCTAATACCTCCCATATTATGGAAGAATTTTTCCAGCGTATTATGAGTTCTAGTTTGCATCAGGGCGAACAAGAGATTTTAATTAATTATCGCTCCATAGCAGTGATTAAACAGGAATCAGGTGTATTATGGTTAAGTTTTGATAATTTGTGTAATACACATCGGGATAGTCATGACTATATTCAAATCGCCACCTTATTTCATACTATTATCGTTTCAGATATTTATTTGCTAACGGATGAGCAATTAGATATTGTGCGCCGGTTTATTAATTTTATAGATGTCTGTTATGATAGGCATATTAATTTAATGTTTAGCGCACAGGCAACAGCTGATAAACTCTATCTTGGTAAGCGTTTAGCCTTTGAGTTTTATCGCACCCTTAGTCGCTTACATGAGATGCAAAGCAAAGATTATTTGAGTAAAAATAAGGTTTTTAATAGTAATAAAACCGAATATGGTAACAAGTCACTCGAAATTGAGGCAG
Organism: uncultured Ectothiorhodospiraceae bacterium; assembly: GCA_964391585.1. Classification (GTDB taxonomy): domain Bacteria; phylum Pseudomonadota; class Gammaproteobacteria; order GRL18; family GRL18; genus JADGAU01. The sequence continues at coordinate 4,736 of CAYMMQ010000002.1, read as the reverse complement.
ACTTGCAATTAAATAATCCGACACGTTATGGGGATTGGGTATGTCATAATGGTCGTTGTAGTGACTTTTAATAAAGACGTAAGACGTAAGACGTAAGACGTAAGACGTAAGACGTAAGACTAAAGAGGAAAAAATGTCCTGG
>CAYMMQ010000002.1:0-4494 GCA_964391585.1 uncultured Ectothiorhodospiraceae bacterium | reverse complement strand
AAGACGTAAGACGTAAGACGTAAGACGTAAGACTAAAGAGGAAAAAATGTCCTGGAATGATGAACGGCCAATGTCGCCGCATTTACAAATTTATACTTTACCATTAACCGCCAAACTCTCAATTTTACATCGCGCAACGGGTGCGGTGTTGTTTTTAGCTTTATTGGTACTGGTGTGGGGATTATTGGCCTTAGTTGGTGGTGAGCAAAGCTGGTTATTTTTTCATGCTTGCTTGAATCATTGGTTAGGTTTATTATTTTTATTGGCAATGACCTTTTCTATCTATTTGCATTTATGTAATGGTGTTCGCCACCTGATTTGGGATACGGGGCGTGATATGGGAAAAAATGCGTGTAGAAAATCTGCATGGGTGGTTATTGGCATGACTCTATTATTAACGGCGATTACTTGGTTAATTAGTATTTAGGACAGATTATGGACAAACATCATTTACAATCACACCTCGCTAAAGCGAAAGGATTGGGGGCATCTAAAGAAGGTACCAGCCATTTTTTTCATCAACGCGTGACCGCTTTATTATTAATTCCTTTGAGTATTTGGTTTTGCCTTAATTTGGCTTTTTTGCCACAGATGAGCTATCAAGCTGTGCATTCATGGATACAACAACCTTTCCATAGTATTTTATTGTTACTAATTATTGGTAGTAGCTTTTATCATTTGCAAATGGGCTTGCAGGTGATTATTGAAGATTATATTGCAACTTATGCCACTAAACTGATCGCTATTATTGTGATGAATCTAAGTTGTCTGCTGTTAGCAATAAGTGCTATTTATGCTATTTTGAAAATTTCTTTAGGTTAAATACATGCTAAGTGAAAAATATCAAATTATTGAACATCAATATGATGTGGTGATTGTCGGTGCCGGCGGTGCTGGTTTACGTGCTACGTTGGGAATGTCAGCATCAGGGTTAAAAACAGCCTGTTTAAGCAAAGTTTTTCCCACACGAAGTCATACCGTTGCTGCTCAGGGAGGCATGTCGGCTGCCCTGGGTAATATGGGTGAAGATGACTGGAAATGGCATATGTATGATACCGTCAAAGGTTCTGATTGGTTAGGCGATCAAGATGCGATTGAATATATGTGTCGAGAAGCAGCTGATGCTGTAATAGAGCTAGAGCATTTTGGTGTGCCTTTTTCTCGAACGGAAGATGGCAAAATATATCAGCGACCTTTTGGTGGCATGACCACCCACTTTGGAGAAGGCGTTGCACAACGAACTTGTGCGGCAGCAGACCGAACTGGACATGCAATTTTACATACTTTGTATCAACAATCGTTAAAACATAAAGCCGAATTTTTTATTGAATTTTTTGCTCTTGATTTGATTATGGATGAAGGAGTTTGTCGAGGGGTGATCGCCTGGGATTTAACGACAGGAACGCTGCATCGCTTTCGCGCTCATCAAGTGGTTTTAGCAACAGGTGGATGTGGTCGAGTATTTTTCTCATCTACTTCGGCGCATACTTGTACTGGCGATGGTAGCGCCATGGTGTTACGAGCAGGGCTACCGCTACAAGATATGGAATTTGTGCAATTTCATCCAACGGGTGTATATGGTTCTGGGGTACTAATTACTGAAGGAGTTCGAGGCGAAGGTGGTTATTTAACCAATGCTAAAGGCGAACGCTTTATGGAACGTTATGCGCCGAACGCCAAAGATTTAGCTTCTCGTGATGTGGTTTCCAGAGCGATGACCATAGAAATTAACGAAGGACGAGGCATAGGAGCTGAAAAAGATCACATTCATTTAAACTTAATGCATTTAGGCTTGGATGTGATCAATGAACGTCTACCTGGAATTGCTGAAAGCGCACGAATTTTTGGTGGCGTGAATGTGGAAAAAGAGCCCATCCCTGTTATCCCTACGGTTCACTATAATATGGGAGGGATCCCAACCAATCATCATGGTGAAGTGGTTAATATTAAAGATGGTAATCCAGACTGTGTTGTGCCTGGCTTGATGGCAATTGGTGAAGGTGCCTGCGTTTCGGTGCATGGGGCAAATCGTTTAGGTTCAAACTCCTTACTTGATATTATTGTTTTTGGTCGGGCAGCAGCCCACAAAGCGGTTGAATTGATTCAACCTGGCAAAAAGCATAAAGTAATTGAGCCTCAATTAACAGAAAGTATTTTACAGCGTTTTGATCAACTGCGTTTCGCTCAGGGAAGTAGTAGTACAGCTGATATCAGAGATGAAATGCAACGGGTGATGCAAAAGCATGCGGCAGTTTTTAGAAATGGAGATTTATTACAACAAGGCGTGGAGAAAATGCAAACAGTATTTGCTCGTTTTGCAGATATTAAGGTTAGCGATCGAAGTTTAAAATGGAATACTGATTTAATGGAATGCTTAGAGCTAGGAAATATGCTTTACCTGGCACAAACTATTGTTAATGGTGCTTTAAACCGCACTGAAAGTCGAGGGGGTCATGCTAGAGAAGACTTTCCTGAACGTGATGATCTTGACTGGTTAAAACATACCTTATGTTATGTGGAAGAGCAAGGACAGGTTTCTTTTGCATATCGTCCGGTACATCTGTTTACCCTAACGGATGAGTGTGAACTAATCCCCCCTAAGAAGCGAGTGTACTAATGGCTGAATTTACTTTACCCAAAAACTCAAAAATTTCACAAGGTAAATACTGGTCTTTAAGTCCAATATCTAATGGAAAAAATGATAAGATTGCTATCATAAAAAAAATTTACCTTTATCGCTTTGCCCCTGATATTGATGAAACACCTAGAATAGATTGTTTTGAAGTAGATATTAGTGACTGTGGTCCAATGGTATTAGATGTTTTATTAAAGATTAAGAATGAAATCGATACAACGCTTTCGCTGCGACGTTCGTGTCGCGAAGGGATTTGTGGCTCATGTTCGATGAATATTAATGGTAAAAACACGCTAGCTTGTACCAAGTCTTTGGCTGACTACGATGGTGACTTACATATTTTCCCCTTACCTCATCAACCTGTTATTAAAGATTTAGTCTCTGATTTGAGTCATTTTTATGCACAGCATGCATCCGTTGAACCGTGGATTAAAACCGAATCACCTCCCCCTGCAGATAAAGAACGATTACAATCGATTGAAGAAAGAGAAAAGCTCAATGGTTTATATGAGTGCGTAATGTGTGCTTGTTGTTCTACTAGCTGTCCGAGCTATTGGTGGAATAGCGATCGTTACTTAGGACCGGCAGCTTTATTAACCGCCTATCGTTGGATTAATGATTCCAGAGATGAAGCGATTGGGGAGCGTTTAGATGACTTAGAAGATCCTTTTAAGTTGTATCGCTGTCATACCATTATGAATTGTACCGAAGCTTGCCCAAAAGATTTAAATCCCGCAAAAGCAATTGCTGAGATTAAAAAGTTAATGCTAAAGCGTAAAATTTAGCCTATGTCAGCTCAGGGTTTAGACATAGGGCAAATGCGTTTTTTATCACGACGAGGTTTAAAAGAGCTAGACGTTTTACTTAATCAATATTTAGAACAGCATTTTTTGCAGGCAACATTACAAGAAAAACAGAGCTTTGTTAACTTATTACAACTTGATGATCACAGTTTATTATTAAAAATTTTACACGCAGAAAAAGAACATCTGCTTAATAGAAAACCGTGTGTGTCTCATGCATGTGAACAAAGAACGGTCGATCAAAACATTTATTTAAAAATAAAACAGTTGCAAATAAATACAAATTTACACAGTAAAAATCGCTGAGAAAGAATAGGAAATTCAACGACACTTCTCAAGCTATAATAAATCAATTTGAGAAGTAATAAAATTGTTTTGCCAAAAATTGACCTTAAAAGTGAGCAAAAATAGATTGAAATATTTTAGTTTTATACTTACTCATATCAAGGCCACCATCACCAGAAATCTTGAAGACAACAACAAATATCTATCTGAAGCATGTATTCAGCTTACTCAAAGACACTGATTATCTGGATGCTAATTCAGACTGAAAGTCTGTACAGAGATGTTGATGAGATCGCTGCCATACTCTTCTTAATTATAAAGAAAACCAGAATTTATAAAAACAAATGATCATTGGTCATTGTTAATTGGAGATTGTAATTATGCCGACTACAGAAAAACTTAGAAACAAGCTTATGGCCAAGCTTACGGAGCTGTTCCAGCTGGATCAGCCGGATCTTGATTTTGGATTTTATCGAATCATGCAGGCCAAGGCCCAGCAGGTAAAATCCTTCATAGATAAAGATCTCCTGCAGATTATTGAGGATGCTTTCGGGCAGGTTGATGAAGGCAGAAAGGCTGAACTCGCCGCTGCCGTGGAAAAAGCCATTCAAACCGCCAAGGACTTTGGAGCGCCAAATCCCGAAGAGACAGAACCGGTAAAAAAAGCCAAGGTGGCACTGGATGCCCTGCGTGATGGAGCCACTGCAGAGTCTGATGTGTATGACCATCTGTACCGTTTCTTTGAACGCTATTATGACGAAGGGGATTTTA
>CAYMMQ010000001.1:55348-56538 GCA_964391585.1 uncultured Ectothiorhodospiraceae bacterium | reverse complement strand
ACTTTGGTCTGTTCGCTACGATTTCCTTTACTTCCCCAAATCGATAGTTGTAGGCCGCTCGATGCAAGGCCGTTCTACCATTGCCATCAACCTTTTCCCAATTCCGTTTTACGTTATAAACATTTCTATATGAATTATTATAAAAAGAATTATTTCGAATATTATTATACCTGTTATTATTGTTATTATCGTTTTTATAAGTATTATAAGATTCTAGATACCTACCCCAATTTTTAAGATTCGTTTCAGTTCTACCGCAGGGACCAAAAAAGCTCCGGCAAAGGCGTCAGCATAGATTTCCCTGGGATCTTTATTGCGTCCAACCCCGGTTTGATTACAATCGCTGCAGAAATCATAGCTATGGGAATAAAGAAAGGCCCTGTGAGTGTTTGTACCGGCATGCAGTTCGTCCAAGGCGATATCGATGAAGATGTTGCTTTTATTTTAGCCAATGAAGGATTTATTTCTATTGAAGAAGTTGCTTATGTACCTATCCAAGAAATGTTGGATATTGAAGAATTTGATGAAGATATCGTTAATGAGCTAAGAGAGCGTGCGCAAACAAAATTATTGACTAGAGCCATTTCTAAAGAAGAAATGTTAAGTGATGCTGAACCTGATAAAGATCTTTATGAAGTTGAAGGTATGGATGAGCAGACTGCTCATAAGTTAGCTTCACGAGGAATTGTTTCTATGGAAGGCTTAGCTGAGCAAGCAGTTGATGATTTAATAGAAATTGATGGTATTACAAAAGAACATGCCGCTGCCCTAATTATGGCAGCGAGAAAACCTTGGTTTGAAAATATGGAAGAAGAAAGTACAGATAACAAATAATCTGACGTTTAACATTCATGAGCAATAAAGCTAAGCTAAGGTAATAATTGAGGTGAGGAAATAATAATGTCAGACGTAAGTGTATTAAATTTTGCTGAGTCAGTGGGTGCGCCTATTGAAAGAATTCTTGAGCAGATGAAAAAAGCTGGTATTCAAGTTGAAGGTGCAGAGAGTTTAATCAGTGGTGAACAAAAACAACAATTACTTGCTTTTTTGCGTGATCAACATGGCTCAGAAAATAAAGTTAAAAAAATTACCTTAAAGCGTAAAACCAGTGAAGTTAGAACTTCGGGTAATAAAACGGTTTCTGTTGAAGTGCGGAAAAAAAGAAGTTTTGTTAAAAAAAATGTTGTTGT
>CAYMMQ010000001.1:45880-55248 GCA_964391585.1 uncultured Ectothiorhodospiraceae bacterium | reverse complement strand
CAAGTAAAGTTGTTAAATCAAAGCGTTATTTAAAAGAAGATTCAAATGATGATGCACTTCATTTGCCTAAAGGTTATTCAGCTAAAAGTAAACGGAAAGCGAATAAAAAAGGTGTTGCGGTAAGTGATAACTTAAAAGATAAAAATGCGTTTATTGCGCCAACTGAGAAACAAGTCTATACCGTCGAATTGCCAGAAACAATTAAAGTTTGTGATTTGGCACAAAAAATGTCGATTAAAGCCGCCTCCATCATCAAAACTATGATGAAAATGGGGACTTTAGTCACTATCAATCAAATTTTAGATCAAGAAACCGCTGCGATTGTAGTGGAAGAATTAGGGCATAAATCAGTTTTATTAACAGGTAACGAATTAGAAGACAACTTAATTGATGATCATCATCATGATGGCGAACAAGTTGTTAGGGCACCTGTAGTGACTATTATGGGCCATGTTGATCATGGTAAAACATCTTTATTAGATTATATTCGTGATGCAAAAGTTGCCTCGGGTGAAGCGGGTGGTATTACTCAGCACATCGGGGCATATCATGTTGATACCGATCGTGGCATGATTACTTTTTTAGATACTCCAGGACATGCTGCTTTTACTTCAATGAGAGCTAGAGGTGCAAATGTGACCGATATTGTGATCATTGTGGTGGCTGCAGATGATGGTGTTATGCCACAAACAAAAGAAGCGATACAACATGCTAAGGCTGGTAGTGTTCCTATTATTATTGCAATGAATAAAATTGATAAAGAAGGTGCAGATGTAGATAGACTGAAAAATGAATTATCTGCTTTAGAAGTGATCCCAGAAGATTGGGGTGGAGATACTCAGTTTGTTCCTGTTTCAGCTAAAACGGGTGCAGGTATTGATGATTTATTAGACGCAATTTCTATTCAAGCAGAAGTTATGGAGCTAACATCGGTTGCAACGGGGCCAGCTAAAGGAGTAGTGATCGAATCTCGCTTAGATAAAGGTAAAGGTATTGTTGCTACCATCTTGGTTCAGTCTGGTTTGTTGAATAAAGGCGACATGGTTATATCGGGTGGCGATTATGGTCGTATTCGAGTGCTTTATGATGAAAATGGTAAAACCATTGCGACTGCAGGCCCCTCTATTCCAGTGGAAATTCTTGGGCTTTCTGGTGCGCCAGCTGCTGGAACAGAAATTATGGTGGTTACTAATGAACGTAAAGCTAGAGAAGTTGCTTTGTTCCGTCAAGGAAAATACCGTAATGTGAAATTACAAAAGCAACAAGCTGACAAGTTGGCTAATATGTTTTCTGATATGAGCAAAGGTGAAACAAAGACTCTTAATATTATTTTAAAGGCCGATGTTCAAGGTTCAGTTGAAGCGATTAGTGATTCATTAACCAAACTTTCTAATGAAAATGTTTCTGTTAAAGTGATTGCCAGTGGTGTAGGTGGTATTAATGAGTCGGATGCACAATTGGCGATTGCATCAAATGCGATCCTTATTGGTTTTAACGTTAGAGCGGATCAATCTGCTAAGCAATTGATTGAAAGAGATTCTATCGATTTGCATTATTATAGTGTGATTTACGATATCATCGATGAAGTACAATCTGCAATGACAGGTATGTTATCGCCAGAATTTAAAGAGGAAATTGTTGGTATTGCAGATGTTCGTGATGTGTTTAAAGCGCCTAAAATTGGAGCTATTGCTGGTTGTATGGTGACAGAAGGTGTTGTTAAACGAAATAATCCTATTCGAGTATTACGTGATAATATTGTGATTTATGAAGGTGAACTCGAATCATTAAGACGCTTTAAAGATAATGCCAATGAAGTTAAGTCTGGCTTGGAATGTGGTATAGGGGTTAAAAACTATAATGATGTTAAGGTCGGAGATAAAATTGAAGTTTATGAGCGTGTACAAGTGAAACGAGTTTAATTAAAGTGGCTGATTATCAACGGGTAAGACGTATTGGGGAAATGCTTCAGCGAGAGATCGCAATGTTATTACAACGTGAAATCAAAGATCCCCGAGTAAAAAATGTTACGATATCTAAGGTTAGCATTAATCGAGATCTAAGCGTGGCAAAGGTTTATTACACCTTGATTATTGCTAATCTGAATGAAAGCCCAGCAGATACAACAGAAGCGATAGAGTCGGATATCCAGCAAGCTCAAACTGGTTTAATGAAAGCAAGTGGATATATCCGGCGCTTATTGGGCAAGCAAGTGATTATGCGTACCGTTCCTCGTTTAGATTTTATCTATGATGAATCCATTCGTCATGGTGCGTTTATGAGTAATTTGATCGATGAAATTGTCGCAAAAGATCAAGAAAATATCGCTAAAGCAGATAATGTAACTTCTACAGAATAATAAGTAACAATAAATTCCCTTCTAAATGTCATTAAAAAAAATTCTCAACCAAGATATTAATGGTATTGTCAATGTTGATAAACCCTATGGAATGTCATCAAACCAAATGCTGCAAAAAGTAAGGCGATTATTTTTTGCTAAAAAAGCAGGGCATACTGGCGTTTTAGATCCGCTTGCCACAGGGGTATTGCCAATTTGTTTTGGCCATGCAACCAAAGTATCGCAGTTTATCTTAGATGCAAACAAACGCTATCAAGCGACTATTACCCTAGGAATTAAAACAACTACTGCTGATAAAGAAGGTGAAATAATCGAGCAGAAAGCTTGTTCTTCTATCACTGAAGAACAAATCTTAGCCTGTTTAAAAAGCTTTATTGGTAAGCAAACTCAAATTCCTCCCATGCACTCTGCATTAAAAGTCAACGGCCAGCCACTGTATAAGTTAGCTAGAAAAGGGGAGAGTGTTGAGAGAAAATCACGACAAATCAGTATTTATCAGCTGAATTTGCTACAGTTTAAACTGCCGGAAATTGTTGTTGATGTTTATTGCTCCAAAGGAACTTATGTGCGTACGTTGAGTGAAGATATCGGTGAATATTTGACTTGTGGTGCACATTTGTCAGCGCTGAGAAGAACTCAGGCGAGTATTTTTGATTTAGCTCATGTTTATACTTTGCAACAACTGCAACAACTGCAACAACAAAATGCTTTAGAACAGGCAATTTTACCGATTGATTTTGCCTTGCAGGACTTCCCCAAATTACAACTTGATACAGTGCAAACCGAGGATATATTGTTTGGTAGAAGAATTGTCATTGACCCTATAGCAATAAATTACCCACATATAAATAATGATATAGCTAATGAAGAAGCTGATAACACGATTCGACTTTATGACACGCAACAGAAATTTTTAGGTCTTGGTAAAAAAATAACTGAAAATCTGACAAAAAACAATGTTTTTTTTATTCAGCCTAAACGATTGTTTTGTTAATGATTTTAACTGCTTACTGAACTTTGGCACTAAATGACTTTAACATAAATAGCTGATTATATGGAAAAAAATCTTGTTTGCTGCTATAAAAACGGATACTATAGCCACCTGATATATTTGTTTATTTTTGGCTATTGCCTTGATAGTGGATTTTAAAAAATTCCAGTTGAGTTAATTGCAAAAAGTGAATACTATATTAAGAGTTTATTATTTTCTTGACTTGTTTGGATTGCCAAAATTCTGGTGATTTTAATAAGTTTTTTATTTAATTATACCGGTTTAAAAGACTGGTTTCTTAATGATTGAGGAGCAAAAATGCTTACAGTAGAACAAAAGAAAGAAATTATTTCAACATATGGTAAAGACGCAACCGACAGTGGTTCAACCGAAGTACAAGTTGCCTTATTAACCGCTAAAATTACAGATTTATCGGGTCATTTCAAAACACATATTCATGATCATCATTCACGCCAAGGTTTGCTTCGCATGGTAAGTAAACGTCGTAAACTATTAGACTACCTAAAGAAAAGCAATACAGAAAGTTACCGTAAACTAATTTCCAGCTTAGGTTTACGTAAGTAATATATTCCTTTTATATATTCTAAACATCCCCTATATAAAGCGTAATCATAGCATAACGTTTTCTTTTGCTGTGTCTGTGATTACCTGAAGATAAATAATTGGGCTTAAAAGTATGCCCCGATGGAGAAAAGAGTGACAGTTATAAAAAAAGAATTTCAGTTTGGTCAAAACACGGTAACACTTGAAACTGGTGAAATCGCACGTCAAGCTTCAGGTGCTGTAATGGTCAATATGGATGGAACCGTTGTTATGGTAACGGCAGTTGCTAAAAAAGAAGTACGAGAAGGCGCTGATTTTTTCCCTTTAACAATTGATTATCAAGAAAAAACCTATGCCGCAGGAAAAATACCTGGTGGTTTTTTCAAAAGAGAAGGTAGACCATCTGAGCAAGAAACTTTAATTTGCCGTTTGATCGATCGTCCTTTACGCCCTCTATTTCCTAAAGGTTATTATAACGAAATCCAAATTATTGCCAGTGTTGTTTCATTAAACCCTGAGGTGAATCCTGATATTGTTGCTTTAATTGGTGCTTCAGCGGTATTAACCATTAGTGGTGTGCCATTTAATGGACCAGTAGGTGCATGTCGTGTTGGTTATGTTGATGGACAATATGTATTAAACCCTGACCGTGATTTATTAGATGAGTCTGAACTTGACTTGGTTGTTGCAGGCACGGCTAAAGCCGTATTAATGGTTGAGTCTGAAGCAGATGAGCTGTCTGAAGAAGTCATGTTAGGTGCGGTAATGTTTGGTCATGAAGGTTTACAGGTTGCAATTGATGCAATAAATGACTTTGCTACACAAGTAAATGCGCCTAAGTCTGATTGGGTAGCAGCTGAAGTTGATACCAGCTTGGCTGATGTTGTTGCGACTAGTTGTGAAGCAGATGTTGTTGCTGCTTATAAAATCAGCGACAAAATGGCTAGAAATGACCGTTTGGCTGAAATTAAATCGAATTTTGTTAATGCCAAATTAGCACAAGAAGATAACACATGGTCTGATGCAGACTTAGGTGGTGCTTTTGCTAAGCTTGAAAAGCGAGTGGTTAGAAGCAGTGTACTACGTGGTGAACCACGCATAGATGGGCGTGATACCACAACGGTTCGTCCCATAGCAGTTCGTACTGGCGTGTTGCCAAAAACGCATGGTTCGGCATTATTTACTCGTGGAGAAACTCAAGCGCTTGTTATTACCACATTAGGCACAGCAAAAGATGCTCAAATTATCGATGCTTTAGATGGTAGTTATAAAGATTCATTTATGTTGCATTATAACTTTCCTCCTTTTAGTGTGGGTGAAACGGGACGTGTTGGTTCACCAAAACGTCGTGAAATTGGTCACGGCCGTTTAGCAAAACGTGGTGTTGCTTCAGTAATGCCTTCAGTTGAGGATTTTCCTTATACCATTCGTGTGGTGTCAGAAATTACAGAATCTAATGGTTCAAGCTCTATGGCTTCTGTTTGTGGTACTAGTTTATCATTGATGAATGCGGGTGTGCCTATTACCTCTCCAGTTGCAGGTATTGCAATGGGTTTGATCAAAGATGGTGAAGAGTATGCGGTATTAACGGATATTTTAGGTGATGAAGATCACCTGGGGGACATGGATTTTAAAGTAGCTGGTACTGAAACAGGTGTTAATGCTTTACAAATGGACATTAAAATAGAAGGTATTACTAAAGAAATTATGCAAACAGCTTTAGCGCAAGCAAAAGATGCTAGATTGCATATTTTAAATGAGATGGCAAAAGTAATTTCGACACCTAATGAAGAAATGTCTGAATATGCACCAAGAATCTTGACCATACATATTAATCCAGAAAAAATCCGCGATATTATTGGTAAAGGTGGAGCGACGATTAAAGGCTTACAAGAAGAAACAGGTGCTAATATTGATATCAGTGATACAGGTGAAGTGAAAGTATCTTCAATTGATATGGCTGCTGGCCAGGAATGTTGTCGTCGTATTGTTGAAATTACCGCTGATGTTGAAGTTGGTCGTATCTATGAAGGCAAAGTTATTCGTATTATGGACTTTGGTGCATTTGTTTCTGTGTTACCGGGTAAAGACGGCTTAGTACACATTTCACAAATTTGTGATGAACGTGTGAATAATGTCAGTGATAAATTATCTGAAGGTGAGACAGTTAGAGTTAAAGTGCTAGAAATTGACAAACAAGGTCGTATTCGTTTAAGTATGAAAGCGGTTGATGAAGATGATAATGCTTCTTCAGAAGAAGTTGAAGATGAAGCTGTTACAGAATAATCTTGCTCGCTTAAATTAAAGACTTGAAACTCTTTAATTGATTAAAAAAGGAACAGAAATGTTCCTTTTTTTTGTCTTAGATTTAATCCGGCCTTTTTCCGGTGGCGATGTAAGCAAATGCCAATATTTCAGCAATCACATGATATAAACTTTCTGGTATGTGCTCATGCAAGTCAAGTTGAGATAATAATATTGCCAGATCAGGATCTTCATGGATGGGGATATTATGCTCCTTAGCTAAGCGAATAATTTCTTCAGCAACATCTTTATGGCCTGTAGCAGAGACCGATGGAGCATTTATTTTGTCATAACTCAAAGCGATGGCATAAGCATTTGAGTCATGTTGTGCTGACTTTTTATTATACTCGCTCATCAATTAGCCCTAATAATGTTTTCTTCTTGTTATCACCTTGTTGTTGTTCTTTTTGGGCATCTTCCGGGATCCCGTGGAAAGCTTGTAGTTGCGAGATAATAAACCCACCTTCTCGTAAGCGGCCACTTAAAATTGAAAATTTTTCTTGAAAAATCTGTTGTGACTTTTTTTGTTCTGCCCAAAACTGAACAGCAACATGATTTCCTTCTAAGGTAATATAAATTCGAATAGCCCCTAATGATGGTAATTCAAAAGCAAGATTAGCTGTCCAAATCTTATCATCTTGCTGATTTGATTTTTTACTTTCTGCCTGAATTTTCATTTGCAGAATATGGGTTTTGTCTAAAAACCTTACCGGTAACTCAACGGATAAGGCAGTTTGTGGATCACCTTGCTCTCTAGTACTCACTTGAGTCGTCATAATTCGAGATAAGCTTTTTTCTAGTTGCTCTATCATCTGTTTTTGAAAAACAGGGAAATGACTTAACTGATTTAGTGGTTGTTCAATATTTTTGACAATTTGTGCATGTTTTAATTTTGATGGAATGCCATCATCACCATTGTTTAATAATTTTTCCAAACTATTAGTAATTGTTGTTTGATTGGAAAAAGTGGGAGATTGCGTTAATGCGGGCATCCCTCTTAAGATGGTTAATAAACGGTGAATATTAACTCGGAAATCTGAAAAAACCTCCGGGTTAGGTTGTGGATTTAAAGCGGTTTGTAATGCTTGTGCTTGTGCTTGTGCTTGTGCTTGTGCTTGAGCCTGAGCAGGTGTTGCCGTTAATGGGCCCGCAGTTGATGCTGTTGCAGGAGCGAATGCTTGAGAAGGCGACTGAGTGGAAATATTTTGAATGCTGGCATTTGCTAATCCTGAAATTTGCCTTTGTTGAGCCGTCATCTCAACTGCACTAAACTGACTTTGCTTAACAACTTCGCTAGTAGCCTGAGTTTGTATTGGTCTCTGTTGTTGAAACTTAGTTTGTAACTGAGCTTGCAACTGAGTAAAACTTTTTTGAACAGCGATAAGTTTATCAACATAGGTCTGGATAATAGCTTTATCATTATTATTGGGCAATATATTAGATGATTGTGTGTGGGTTTTTGCAGTGGCTTGAAGTAGTTCTTGCAACTGTTGAATTTGTGCTGATAATAACTGTTGGCCACTATTGAGCAAGGTGGTGGTTGCATTAATGTTATTGGCAACGGGAAGTTGTTGCAACTTTTGTATATTTTGAATAACTTGTTGCAGTTTAGGCATGCTGGTAAGTGTTTCACTTGCATTTATTTTTTCATTACTTAATCCGCTATTTACCTTTTTCATGTTTTGCAAGGGATTTGATAAATCCTTGATGCTGTTTTGTAAAATTTCTATAACTGCGCTATTTCCCTTATTATTAAGGCTATCAAACGATAAAACAGCTTGTTGTTGATTTTGTAATTGTGTGATCTGTTGACTAATGGGAGTAATTATTTGTTGCGTTACAGTTGTTGATAAATTTACTGTTGCAGCTAATTTGGTTGGAGTCACATTTAGCTGATTAGTTAGTGCTTTAATATCTGCAAGCACAGTTTTAATACTGGAATTAATATCTGCATTAATTGCCGTGATGACAGGAGCAGATGTATTTGATGTTATTACAGTTGAGGAATTACTAGGGACTGTCTGTGCGGGACTCTGAACTGGCTGAGCCTGTACGGGTTGTGGTTGTATGGGTTGATTTTTAGCTATCTGAGTCTGCACGGGCTGTGACTGAACGGATTGATTCTGAACTGGCTGAGTCTGTATGGCTTGTGATTGAGCGGATTGACTCTGAACTGGCTGAGCTTGCACGGCTTGTGATGGAACGGATTGACTCTGAACTGGCTGAGTTTGCACGGGTTGAGTTTGATTGGTAGCTACTTGCGTTTGGCTAACTGTGTTTGTAGGATTAGTCGCTGAAGTAGTAGTATTAGCTGGAGCGGGAATAAATTGTAAGTTTTTTTCTAAAAATTGACCAGACTGACTTACTGCTTGCTTGACACCTTGACCGGTACTTAGTTGCTGTTGGTTACTAAAATCTGCGACTAGTTTCTTAACAGCATTTATAAACTCTTTGGGGTAGATGTCTTGTGCTTGGGGTGAATTATTGATTTGCTTGTGAATCGCATCAACGGAGGCAAGTAAAGGGGCTAGAGAAGATGGGGTATTATTTAGGCGATTTTCTGCCTGAACTAATAATTGACTCTGGGCAGGCAAGTTTTTTAGTACTAACTGAATATTGCTAGCAGCTTGTGTTGTTGGTGATTTATCTATGGTTTTCTCTACAGTCAACACTAACTGTTGACCTTTTTCATATTTAATTTCAGGCTTTGCAGGGTAGTTTAGTTCAAGTTGAGCATTGTATGTTTGCGAATTTGCTGTCAAAGTAGAACTGGCTTGAGGGTTTTGCACCGCTACTACTAAAGTATTATTATTTTTAATTTCTAACACAACTGCTTTAATTACTTCGCCATTTTGCCATTGCTGAGCATTTTGTGGGCTTAAATTTGGCAGTGGGGGGCTACTTCCCGTAGCTTGAGCTTGTCTTTGTTGTTGCTGCATTTCTAAGCTTACCTGGCTGTGCTCAGTTGGGAATACAACCTTTAAGGTTTGCATGATCCGAGAGGGGTTCACTAAATCTAAACGGGTTGTAGATAATTGTTGTAGCGTATTTTTAAGTAAAATCCTTGCTTCGCTACTATTATTTACCTGTTTAGCTGAAGTTGTTTCAATATTTGAAGCGGAATTACTAACTTCGGAGTTATGTGTCGCT
>CAYMMQ010000001.1:0-45780 GCA_964391585.1 uncultured Ectothiorhodospiraceae bacterium | reverse complement strand
TGAAGTTGTTTCAATATTTGAAGCGGAATTACTAACTTCGGAGTTATGTGTCGCTTTAGTTGTTTGCGTCGTACTGACCTGAGTAGTATTGCTATTATTAGTACTCGTCTGAACATTAGTCGACTGCTTAACGTTACTTACAGATGAGGCATTAGTTGTTGTAGCATTAGTTGATGTAGCATTAGTTGATGTAGCAGTTTGTGATGTGCTTTGTGAACTATTTGTAGACTGATTGTTAGCTGTTGATTGATTTGTGTTTGGCTGAGAAGTTGAAGTCGATAGAGTTTTTTTATCGATTATAGAAGTATCACTAGTAAGTTTAATTGGTGATTGACTCATTTTTAATACACAAATATTTGAAAATGCGAGAAATAAAACAAAACACTAGAAATAAAAGTAGCTGTTATGGCAGAATATGTCAAACCATTTAAGAGGATGATAACATGTTTAAAAATAATATATTACTGATTTTATCGCTTTGCTTTATCAGTCAACTTTCCTTTGCTCAAGAACAATGTCAAAATATTTCAATGACAAGCTCTGCTGAGCAAGTTGCAGCTTTTCAAGGAACAGGATCGGTGACTATTAAAGGTGATTTATGTGTTACCTTTAACCCTGCAACTTATGCAGCACAAACTTCAGGTAATCTAGCGATTTATTTTAACCAGTTTAGTTATGATAAAGCTTATGGTTTTAGTATGACAGGTGGTTTTAATATTTTATACTCAAGTAATACACAGCCTTTAGAAGTAAAATTAACCTATGATGGCGGCCCGATTAATTACATGATCAATGGGCAGTCTTATGAGGTGTATTACCAAAACTTGCAACTCAATATGGATGCGTCGATGCAATATATCAGTGCGACAGGCGGTGCAACGGTTAATGGTGTCTATATGCCAGCTGAAAACATTCCTTATGAGTTTTTGAGAATAATTTAGCGCCACTTGAAAAATCAAGGTTTTTGCTTCAGTTCTAGGTAAAAGTGTTCTAAAAAACGGAGTTTATATGAATAAATGATATTTTCAGGTTGTTTTAATACAGAAATAAAGTAAAAGGATGATTTTTCAAGCACCTATTTAAACTCTTTTTTCTTATAGAAGCGGTAAGTTGATGCCGTTTTTAATATAAATAGAAGACTTTTAAAGTATAGCCTATACTCACAATCATTGAAAATATCGACAGAGTTTAGAACTTTATTTATAAATGACTTATCTTAAGATTCCAAGCATCACAGCTATAAGTTTCTAATTTTTATAAATCCTGAGCGAGGCGAAAACCAACAGAGTCATCAGCGTAAGTTTTAACGTGGCCAAAACGGTTTAAATTAATTCTGTCATCAGAGTTATAACAGCATGCGTTACGAATTACTTTAGTTGGTTTTGCACGGGCTTGTGAAGGGATGATTGGATTGTTAATGTGATAGTTCGGACTAAAATCATCCATAACCCATTCAGAGGCATTACCATTCATACCAAAAATATCAATAAGGTTATGGGGTGTTTGTTTGACTTCTTTTAGCGACGTTACTTTAGCACTATAAGAGTGAGAAATAGCATTAAGACTATTTTCGGTGCAACTGCGTTGATTTTTACCGAGGTTGCGACAGGCATACTCCCATTCTTCTTCGCTAGGTAGGCGATAATGTTTATTGTCAATTTTATTTAATTTATCGATAAATATTTGAATGTTTTTCCAGCTAACAGAGGTTATCGGACAGTCATTAGATATGCAAGAACTATTGCTGCTAGAGTTTAAACTACCTTCTTGCATTACAACTTGCCATAGTTGTTGAGTGACTTCGAATTGTCCAATAGAGTAGGACTTATCCAAGCATACTCTATGCATGGGTTTTTCTTCATTATTTTCAAGTGACCCCATATAAAAACAACCTGCATTTATATTTATCATGGGCCATTGTATTTTTGAAAGAGCCTTTTGTCGTTGAAGTTCAATTTCATTAGACTGCTGAAGTTGTAGTTCGGTTTGTTTTTTTTCTAATTGTAAGGAGAGGCGCTGTTGTTCATCCGCTTCTTTTTTTATCAACAGCGTTTTTTCGGCAGAAATATAGATTTCTAATGCTTGCAAATAGTTGCTGTCTGTATTTTTTACGCTAGAAAAATAAGCTTCTAGAGACTGCAAAGTTTTTTTCATATCGCCTTGTTTATAATAGCAAGTGCTTTGATAAAACTGTATTGATAACGGCAATATAGGTGTTAGGTTTTGCAATTGATCAATATGTTTATTTATTAGGTGGCAGTTTTGGTTTTTCATCAAATACTCTATGATTTTGGTTTTTTTATCAATTTGTACTGATATAGGTAAATTGCTAGCAAAGGAAAATTGCGCTATAAAAGGCACAAGAGAAATGATGAGTATTTGTATATATTTCATTATGTATTTGCTTAAAACTTTACTAATTTTCATGAGGTGAGTATTTGGGTAGATGTATTACTTTTTCATGTTCGTAGTTCTTATCAAGCTCATTGTAATTAAATGCAAAAAATATTCGAGCAAATTTATGGTGAAGTACTAAAATTACTCATTATAGAGCTTATAAATTGACATCAGTATTTATAAAGTTTTTAAGTACAGCCTTAACTGATGAGACGCATCATACCTACAACCATTGACCAAAAACAACCATTGACCAAAAGTAGGCTCAATAGAGAAATGTCGACTGAGCTAAGAAATTTATCTATAAAGTTCTTAGCTTAAGATAGCTTTGATTTTCACCGCAATCATGTAGCACCTCTTCACTCAATCGGCAAAAAAAAGCCTCGCGACATTTCCAAACATCTAGACTGTAAAGCTATAAGATTAGGTATTCAGTTATTGACTTAGTGAACTCAATACTATACTATTTTTTTGCTTGTTTCTAGTTAATTAGAACTGAGATTTAAATTTCTAGGATGACTATGTATCCACTAATTTATATTGTTAAGGATTAAATAATAATATCGAGCAAAATATTTCTCTCTTGAGTAAAACTCTGGTTCATTCGATACTATTTTCATCTTATTTATGTATTTCACTTACAATCAGACGGGGCCTGATATGATCCCTTCGCTACGTTTATGGTCTTGTATCCCTTTGCTAAATGACTAGAATAGTTTTTAATGGATGATAATAAATATGTGGCACAGACGATACTGGAAGGATTTTTTTCTCCTGATGCAGCCATTGTGGTGGTTAATATCAATGCATATCCTATTACAAAAGCAGAGAGAAAGATAGTTTCTGATGCAGTAGAGCAACGTAAACTTGAATTTTCAAGTGGGCGATGGTGCGCCAGAGAAGCATTGAAAATGATTGATATTCAATGCTCGTATATTGGGGTAGGTGAATTGCATCAACCTTTATGGCCACAAGGTGTTATTGGCTCGATTAGCCATGATATTGATTTGGCCGTTGCAGTAGTTGTCCTCACAACAAAAGTAGCCTGGATGAGCATTGGTGTTGACGTGATAAATTTATCGGTTACAAAAAACTCATTGAGCGGTTTAGCCTATATGTTTATTTACGATGAAAGTGAATTGGAGTTAATGACAACACTATCAAAACATATGCAAGCAGAGATGGTGCTTTTTAGTTTAAAAGAGTGTGCTGTGAAAGCCTTATCAGAAACCTGTGGTAAATTTATGGATTGTCGCGAACTGAGGTTCATGATGTGTGATAGGCAAATTTATTGTTACTACCAAGGAGTAAAGTATGGTTGTGAAGTATTAGTTGAGAATACTGAGTCTTTTTTGATAACTGCAATAAAAGTTTACCCTCCACTATTAAGTTTGAGCTAATAAGTCATAATGAGGAAATTTATTTGAATATAAATATAAAAAAACTTCTAAATAACTTTGTGGCAGAACAAAGTCTTAGTTACTTAGTATTGTTAGTGCTCCCAATGGCAACTTATGTTGTGCTCAACTTAAATGGAGTCGCTAATAACACATCAATATTTAGTGCGATTTGTTTGGGCTGTGTTACGCTATGGTTATTTGCTCCTGTTCCTGATTTTGTTCCGGCAATGTTAGCTTTGCTGTTGCTACTACTATTTGACTTGGCGCCAGAAAATATTACCTTATCGGGGTTTTCTTCACCAATATTTATTTTAGCTTTTAGCTTAATGGGAATAGGTCTCGCTGTTGTGCGTTCTGGGCTAGCGATACGAACAGGAGCTTTTTTGTTGCGCCATTTACCGGCAAATAGATTTTTTCAGCAATGTGCAATGTTAATAGTTGGCTTTTTGTATCAGTCTTTTACTCTTAGTGATAATAAGCGTGAAAAAATTATTTTGCCTATGCTTAACTCAATATTAGAAACAAGGACTGAAATTGGGCTAGCAAAAAAAAATGTTATGTTGACTACAACATCTCAAGATGCGGTAAATTTTTTTTCCCCACTACTATTAACAGCTGCTCCGGCAAATTTTTTTGTATTAGCTTTCCTTTCTAATCAGAACCAGTCACTTTTTACTTTTTCTTTCTGGTTATATGCGTGCTCCGTGACGACTTTATTGATGTTTGTGTTATATCTGATCCTTTCCTCTTGGTATTGGAAGCCGTTACAAAAAGTTGTGCTGACTGAAAAATCAATGAGTGAGTATTTCCAATCTCCAGGTGCATTTAGCTCAATGGAGAGGATGGTTTTAATGGCTATTGGAGTCTTACTGCTTGGTATATCAACCCAAAACATACATCAACAACCACTTTCACATCTATGTTTTGGGGTATTAGTTATTATTTTGCTTGTTTCTGGTAATCATTGGAAATATTTTATATCTAAAATAAATTGGGATTTTTTACTTTTGTTGGCATGTGCATCAGGTGTTTTTGCTGTAATGGAATATTTGCAACTAGATGCTCTTATGATTAGCCAGCTAACATGGTTAAGTCAGTTTATTGCACAACAGTTTGCTATCTTTGTAATGTTATTAACTATATTGATTGTGATGGCAAGACAATTTATGTCCGAGCAGGTTGTTGCCTTGATTTTTTGTTTTGTTTTATTACCATTATCGGTGTTTTCAGGTATTAATCCTTGGTTATTAGGCTTGATCGTTTTACTGTTTACTTCGATTCGTGTTTTTTCTCCGTACCAAAAAAGTTATGTTGTAGGAGAACGTGAGGCGGAATCTATTCCTGCTGGTTTTCAGGAGGGGAATAAATTTCAAGTTCTTCTTTTGTTACTTCGATATATAGTAATTTATTTATCTATTCCATTTTGGCAAGTTACAGGTTTTTTATGAGGCAAATAAAAACAGCTTCTTGGTTAGGGGTGGTAATTTTGATTGGTTTGATTATCTCTGCAGTAGTATTTCGCGCACATAAACCAAGAGTGATGATTGTACATAGTTATAATCCTGAGTATTTATGGACTCAAGAAGTAAATAAAGGTTTACATCGAGTGATTGATAATTGGCAAAATATTGCTGTTAGTTGGTACTATATGGATACCAAAAGATTTTCATCTCCTATCATGTCAGAAGATTCAGGTTTAATGGCAAGGCAGGCGATTAAACAATTACGCCCTGATGTATTGATAGCTATAGATGATAATGCTCAAAAGTATGTTGGCAAATATTTTGTAGATGATCCTAATATGAATATTGTTTTTGCGGGAATTAATTCATCGGCTGATCAATATGGTTATATTGGCGCAAAAAATGTCACAGGCATTTTTGAATATAAACAATTGGATGGGGTTAAAGAAATTATTCAACAAATAGAAAGCAAAAAATTTAATAGTAAGAAAAACGCTATAAACAAGGAGGGAAATGAGAATGAACCAGCTCCGCGATTATTGTACATACTGGATCCTTCAAGCTTGCTAGGTGAACGTGTTGTTATTGATAGTTATCAATGGGAACCAATAGATTATATCGGCTCGATTGAAGCTAAAGATTTGACTATGTGGAAAAAAATTGTTATGGAAAATAGTCACCTAACCGATTATATTATGGTTTCTAATTATCGGGCACTCCCTGTTTCTAGTATTGCACATTGGTTCGCTGCCCCAGATGATGTGATGAGTTGGACAGAAGCAAACTCACCTGTTCCAGTTATTGGAATTAATGGGTTTAATGTAAAGGATGGGGCAATGTTGTCAATTGGAACGTCTGGGATTGAGCAGGGAGAAGTTGCTGCGAATATGGCAGAGCAAATTATAACTCAAAAAATTCCTGCAAAACAGATTGCAATGAAAGCCAATGGTCGATATGTTTTATATTCTGATCCGGCTATCCTTAAGAAGCGAAAGATTAATTTACCTAATTTACATGAGTCATCTAGTCAACTTAAAGTGCATTATAAAGATTGATTTTAAGCTTTTATAGCTAGCAAAAATAGATGGTAAATATTGCTGTTACTAAATAATCGATAATTTATAAATCTTGTAGGCGTTATAGGGCTAGATAAGACAGTATGAATGATTTTATTTGTTAATAAATTTTAAATTTAATGGATTCTTAATAAACTAAATGTCTAAAAAATTACCAATGACTAAGCGCTTTAAGGGCTGGGTTAAAGCCAAACTTCCTTTCCTTGTTGTTACTATCTTAATCTTATTATTGATAGTTGTGTTCTTCGCCAGAGATATGTTCGTTACGATTGCTTCAGGCGAAGCGGGTGTTTTATACCGGCGTTTTAGTTTAGGTCCAGAAAAAGGCACAGAAGTAGATTATGTCTACCCTGAAAAGTTACATTTTGTATTGCCTTGGAATACTATGTATATTTATACCGTGAGAATTCAAACCATTAAACATGAAATGGTGGTTTTAACAAATAAAGGATTGCCAATAACCTTAAAGCTTGCTATCAGATATCATCCTGAGTATCAAATGCTGGGTTTTTTACACCAGCGAATAGGGCCAGAATATCTAAAAATTTTATTGCCTCAAATAGAGTCAGTAATAAGGATTAAAGCTGGGGAGTTAGAGGCAGAAGATATTTATACTAATAAAGATGGGGTGCTGACCAATATATTGAATATGGCTATTGAAGAAAGTAGTCAAAATTATGTTGTGGTTAAAGATATTATTATCCGAAGCATAGAATTACCCCAACTACTCAAAGATGCAATTGAAGCTAAACTGGTGGAGCAGGAAAAGCTTAAAAAATATAATATCATTCTACAAGTAGCTCAACAAGAAGCTAACAGAAAAATAATTGAAGCAAAGGGCATAAAGGAATTTCAAGGAATTGTTTCTACTACACTGACGGATAAAATAATCAAGTGGCAGGGGGTTAAAGCAACTTTGGAGCTATCCACATCTGAAAATGCTAAAGTAGTTGTTATTGGTTCTGGGGAAGGCGGATTGCCTATTATTCTTGGGAATCAGTAATGCTAAGTAATATTCAAATATTCCCTACTTCGTTTGGTAGACTCTATATTATTGTAATTTGCATGTTTTTGCTATTAGTTGGCTGTGGTGAAAGCTCTGAGCAATTGTCAAAATCAAGGTTTGAATATTTAGCTCAGCAAGATAAGAATTCATCTTGTCGAATGTATGCATTAAGTGATTCTTTCGAAGTTAATAATGTTAAGTGTGATGCCTTTTTAGAAACCGATAATGAATGTCAATTTTTCCCAGAAAAAAAATTAACGTGTAAGGCGTTTTTAAGCCAAAAATATTATTTAACGAGTAAACAACTTTGTAAAAGGCATAAAAATATCGTCAATTATTGTCAAAATAATTATGAACAAAATAGCTGGTATAGTGGGTTGTTAAATTACCGTAACAACTCTGTATTACATCAGACATTATTATTCTTAGGAATTGACCTTAAAAAGAAGTGGTATCAAGATACTATTTTTTTGTATAAGAAGTCATACCTAGATATAGTGGTTATAAAAAATATTGATGATGATTCTACTTTTTACAATGGGGCTCAGTTAGCAGCTGAACTGATCAATAAAAAAAGCATATCTAAAGTAAGAAAAATACGGGTTATTTTGAAAACAGCTGAGAACAATAATATTTCATTCTTGAAACTGTCAAATGAAATTCGCAATATGAAGTCGGTAGTTGCAGCAGTTGATGGCCAGCAAAGTCCAAATAATAAGTTATTTTCTCAATTATATGAACAAGTTGGTATAATGCACTTTATAGCTACAGATTCTAGAGTTAATCTATTACGTCAAAATATGCAACTAGGATTCAGGTTATTACCAAATAATGAAGTTATCGCTCAGGAATCTGTGAAATTCTTTGCTAAACAATCCTTTCAAAATGTCGCTGTTTTAATTGGCGAGAGCGATGCTTCTGATGAACTGGGTAGAATGTTTTTGGAAAACGCTGTCAAACAGAGGGTTAATGTGGCATACACTAAGCGTTTTTTCCAAAAAAGGAGTGATTTTTCAGAGATAATTTCTGAAATGGCAAGTAAGAAAGTTGATGCGATATATTTAGTCACCGATTGGACAAAGCTTGTGGCAAAAATAATGACACAGGCTCAACTAATGGGGTATTCTTTTAAGTTTATAGGTACTCGAGCATTGGAGTCAGAAAGTTTAATTAATTCCTCTCTTAACGTTGAAACTAGTGGCTTGACCATTCCTTCGGTATTTAATCCGACAACAAAATTAAAAAATAGCAAATTATTTTTCCAGTTATATCAAGAGAAATATGGAGTTCAGCCAGACTTGGAAGCAACTCTAGCGTTTGATGCAGTCAATTTAATAGCATACAGTGTTTACCTTGTTGGTTCCAGCTCGCCTAGGGATTTGGCCTCAAATATGCGCCATATTACAGACTGGACTGGAGTCAATGGGCAATACCAGTTTAATATACGAGGTGAATTAAAAAATAACAAAATCATTTTCAAAGTGTTACAGCAAGGTAAGTTTAAATCACTGGAAGAGTCTAAACTATAATTTATTAGTGTATTGAGCTAGAATATAATTCACTTAAACTGTACCTATTACCTTAAGTTAAAAATAATTGGGAATAAAGTATGAAAAAGGAAGAGATATGTTAATTGTTGGTTTAATTATTACCTCTATTTTAGCTAGCTTAATCGTTGGTTATTTGGGTCGACACCGGAAAATGGGTTTTTGGGGGTATTTTTTCGCCTCCATTTTACTAACGCCAATAGTCGGTATTTTATTAGTTATTGTATCAGAAATTAAAAAGGGGAAGGATTAATGACTTTTTTTAGAAGTTTGAAATTTAAAAATAAATTTCTGCCAGCTAAAATCTTGCTATTATTACTTCTCTTTACTAATATTTTATATGCCAATGAACAACAACAAGGAGTTCAACAACAGGAAATACAGCTTAATCTTTATAGTGCAGTTAAGTCTACCTTACAGGACTCGCTAAACATTAAATTGAAACAATTATCGGTTGATTTTTCTAAGGCAGTTGAAAAGTCACAAGCAGGTGCTTTTGATGTTAACTTATCCTTTATGGCCCAAACTAACTCAGCCTTGATAACTAAGTCCCCCTACGAGTTAGGTTTGCCTATAGTTGGTAGCGAGCCTAGAACCTATCTTGATCAAGATGTTCATTCACTTAGTACCTCGATTACTAAAAAATTCCGTAATGGAATTTCTACTAGCTTATCCTATTTAATGACTCAGTATGATCACCCAGTTCCTGACCCGATGGGTGCTGCAATCCCAACAACTAATTCAACTCAACTTAACTTCAAAGTTGACATCCCTTTGTTAAAAGGTTCTGGCAAGGTGTCTTCAGGTGCTGCAGAAAATGCTGCTATTCTTGAGTCTAGGGCTACAGAAGCTGATTATAAACACTTGGTGTCGCAAACGGTTTTAACAACTGTAAATCGCTATTGGGATTATGTGGCAGCTTATTCTATTAATGCTTACCTTGCTGAATCTAAGCGAACTATTGATACTTGGCACAGAAAATCAAATCATTCAGATAACCATTTGTTAGCGGGTTATCGAGCAGAAAAACAGAGTAGCTTGATTGAGTCTGAAAAAGTGCTGCAAGCATCAGCAATAGCTTTAGCAAGCGCAATGGGAATACAAGCAACTGCGATAGAAACATTAGGAAAGCCTAATGTAGAAGGGTTTCCAAAAAATTGGAGAGAAGAACTGAAAAATTTAGATGCGGTAACATTAACAGATAGTTGGACAAATATGGCATTGCAAAACCGCAATGATATACAGGCTCTTAAAATCAGGTTAGACGCAGCACAAATACTATTAGCAAGAGAAAAAAATAACCTTAATCCCAGTTTGAATCTTTCTTTTAGTTACGGCACAGACGGTTTTAGTTATGGTAATAGTCTTCATGATATGTGGCAATCGGCTTCTTACCGGGTTAGAACGCCAGCCTTTTCAGGAGCCTTAGTCTTAAATTATCCATTAAGCAATAGTACCGCTAAAGGAGCTTATAGCTCGAGTTTTGCAGCTAAAGAAATGGCAAGTTTACAATTAAATGAAACCATAAGACAGCTAAAGTTAAGTGTTCACAATGACGTTAATGTTTTAATGACAAGTCGGAATAAAGCATTTGAAGCGGATAAATCGTTAAAATCTTATGTAAGCTCTATGATGGCTTTAGTTAGCGGTCAGAGCATTGATGATTTAAGAGAAATTAATAGTTTGTTAACCTTGCAGGATCGTTTGGATGCTGCTGCTGTGGTATATTTTAATGCATTGAGTGGCTTGATCAATGCTATTGCAAACTCAAGATTTGAAGTTGGCTTGTTATTGTCTTCGACTCAGGCATTAGACGAGGGTATTAACTTAAAAATCTTGACTTCTTTACCTTAGACTTAAAAAGTTATATCCATTGTGAGAATTAATTTTGTTATCATTTTGTAATAATGAATCCTTCTTTTTAGTTTTGGTGGAAACTTTATTTGTTGCAACTGCACTTGATAAGATTAATATTACATGCGTTCAGATCAAAATAAAGATTTAACGGTTCAGGGCTAGTGATGAAAGCTTATGCAGTAGCTTATTTGGAGTTGTTGTTTGTTATACGATATTGCAAAACGGCGAATAATAAAAAGCTTCACTGTATAATTTCTTAGTTTTCAATAAAATTTTCAGTTGCTCGTCCAAAGGCTTCATAAATAGAAGGTAATTGGATGTGGCGTTTTAATAAGGCCTCTTTGCGTAAGGCTATAATATACATTTTATTTTGTTGAAAAGGAATTTGATTGGCGCTAATATTTTCTTTAATAATTTTATTGGCCATTTTAGCAGCAACTTCACCTTGCTCATAAGGAGATGCACCTACCGAAATCATAGCGCCATCTTCAACATTAAATGAATTAATTCCAATAACAGGAACAGGAGAATGTGCTTCAGTCCATTGCATCACTTCATGTGGGTTAACAAACACTTGCTGTTCTTTATTTCGAGGCAATTTTCGATAATTTGAAACGATAATATAATCTACTTTTTTGCCTATACTTAAAACCAATTTTTGCCAATGTTCAAAATCATTTGCGATAATTGATCCAAAGTATTGAATAGGTGCCCAAGCAAAGTTATCAATTGACACACGTCCTTGCTTTAATGAATCAGAAGGATCCATAAGATATAAAAGCTTTGGATTCAATTTAGGTAACGATTTTTTTTGTTCTATGGTTAAAATCACTTCTTGAATCGGAACCAATAGTTTGTGCTCAAAGATTCCAGTGACATTTTTGGCATTATTATAGTTATAAGCATCTACACTACCATTGACTCCTGCAAAAACAATATTCATTTTTGAGCTATTGACATAATGTTTTGCCACTAAGTCTTGGGCAAAGTCATCAACAGCAATTAACACATTAGGATCTGTTTGATCAATTGCTCGTTTAGTTATAAGGCCTGAACGGTCCAACCACTCTTTTCCGTTGATTCGCTTCGTATCCATATAATGCCAAGTTACGCTATAGTCAGTCCAAGAATCAACAACACGCTTTAAACCTATATCAGTTTCCCGAGTCCAAGCATAATCGGGGTGATAACTTTGTACTATCATTACTCGAGGTTTTGACAAGTTCATGTAAATAGCAGGGATAAAAATGGATAATAAAAATACCAAGCTAAGCATTTTACTAAGAAATTGTTTACTCATAAGATACCTATATGCACCCAAAATGGAATAGAAATATAAATGGCAGCAAGTTTAACCAAAACTAAAATAAGCTGAAATACTTGGAACTTTCTATCAATATAAGGTACTTCGTTATTTAATAAGTGACGAAAATATAAAATATAAGGGGATTGATAACCAAAAAAAGCAGTTCCACACATGAGTAAAATGATAAAACCGATCACCCATGCGCTCACTCCCGCCCCAGAGGATATTGGAAGTAAGGCCGCTGCAAAAATTAAAATAGCAGGGTTAAGAGGAATGAAAATCCTGACAATTAATATTGAGATGGTTAAAAATAATACAAAAAGTGCAAAGTCATTTCGCATATATTCGCCTAACCAATTAAATTGTTCAATTAAGCTTTGATCAATACCTAAGTGATTCATGGTTTCTAAAGTGCCCACCATGCTGGCGAGTAACATTAAAAAAGACCAATCAATGTCTTTGGTAAATTGCTCCCTTGTTAAAACACCCATAATCAGTGCTGAACATAAAATAGCAAAAGTAATTAGAGAAATAGGTATTTTGTGTAAAGATGTTGTAGTCATGCCAATTGCGATTAAAATAATACTAGAAATAGCAACCCATTCACTCCAAGAGAGTTTTCCAAGTTGGGAATATTCTTTTTTGATTTCTTCTTTATTGATTTTGATTTGGGTGAAAGAGCTAAAAAAAATTACACTTGTTAAAAAATACAGGAAAAACATGACCAGGCCAACGATTGATGCGGCATAAATCCAAAACATAAACTCAAATGCTTGTTGCTCCTGAGGTGGTAGTAGACCATATAGCATCAGGTTTGCAGGTGCTGCTGTTAGAAAAACAGGAGATAAATAATTAATACCATCTAAGGCGGTAGTGTATAAAGGGGTAGCAGATTTGTTTTTATCTTTATCAGACCAACCAGAAACAATATTTTTTAAAATAGGAGCAACTATCATTGCTCGACCATTAATGGTCGGAACAATTGGGTTAACAAAAAGACCGGTTAAAAAAATACCAACTTGGTTTGCTAGTAGGTTTTCAGGAATACTTTTAATTAACCATAAAGTATAGCGCCTTGTTAAGCCTGAACTGGTGATAACAACACCTAAACCCATTACACTAAATAATAGTAAAAATCCTGGAGAAGAAAACCCTGATAAGACAATATCGTTGGGCGCCAAACCAAACAATAAGATCAGTAATAATGCAATTAATGCGGGAATAAATTCAGGTAATAAGGAGCTTATCCACATGATAATGGTAATGCTTACAATTGCAGAAAAAATTGCTGTATTGCGTTCTATACCTACTTTTTGTAAAAAGTAAAATAATAAAAAAGGTATGAGAATAGCAATAAGCCAAATAGCCGGTTTATTACTTACCAGCCCACTCTGCCTAGCAGATGAGCGGCGTTCGTTTTTGTGATTGCTGTTAATTATATTATTTGTTAAGTTATTATCTAAGTTTTTTGTTGTCACAAAGATCCCTAGTTTAAGTAATAAAAAACGTTTCATTTCGTAGTGCAAAGCGCTGACTTTCTAATAATAATATATCAGTAAACTTAACATTACCAAAGTTAACATTCGTACCAAAGTGTTTAATAAAATGGTTTTGAGTGCTTGGTGTAGGGGCTTCAAAAATGAGTTTGTCCATAGCGATGTTGTTAACAATATCGGCGATCAAACCATCTCTAATTTCTCCAGTTTTTCGATATAAGCCCGCAGTAGCAGATTCTCTGCCTTCTAAAATAATATATTTACAATCAAGCGTTAATAAATTTTGGATTTCTTTAATCCATTGACTGGGAGGCATAATTTTTGATGATTCTTTTGAGCCCACTTCTGCTACAACATAAAATTCAGATTTTAATTGTTCAACAATTTTTAATACCTCATCATGACTTTGGCCTAGCGTGCCACTGGATATTTCAATCCAGTTAATTTCATATTGACGTAGAAAGTCAAGATATTCATTCAGTCGATCTTGAGATAAAAACTTTTCAAATAAAGTTCCCCCAAACCATACTTGAATATCATACTTTTTAGCAAAGAGGATTTTATCTTTTAGATTTGGGGTAATTAAACCAGAGCCAATGCCAAATTTGATAAAATCAATAAATGGATGAAAATCATTGATATAATCTTTAAACAACATGGTTGGGGTGCCAACATCCATAATCTCAGTGAGACCAGTCTGGCGAGGTTTTTGTAATCTTTTAGGTAAAATGAGAGATGATGAAAAATTCATATAATTATTGGGAACACTTATTTGTAATAAAGACCATTTCATTATAAATCAAAGCTATCAGTTGTGCTAACATATAATGGTAATAAGAATAAATGACTGAGCTCTTAAACATCCTATTTTCAAGGTGAGAAAAGTGTTATCGCTTAAGAAAACCTACATAAACTTTATTAAACTGCTGTTTTAGACTATAACCATTAAGAAAAAATTATGCCATCGATTATGCTGACTAATACTTAAGTTTATTAATCTATCAAGTTGAGTTATAGTGCTGTATTATAACGGTAGGTTTATGAAATTAGATAGAGGTACTAAACAAGAAGTATCTTAACAAATGGGGAGGTTTTGCTTTTTTAAAAAAACTGATGTAGAGTATTTTTAAGTTTGGTTTCTTTACTATTTTAACTTAATACTAAATAAGAACAATAGTATTTATTTAATCTAATTAGGAGTAGTCATTTGAAAAAATTTATTTTATTAATAAGTTTCACAACGTTCAGTTTGAATGTGGTTGCAGCTAATCAGAATTCAGAAAAGTTATTTTCATGGGCAGAAAGTAAATGCCCAACATATTTTCCAGCACTTAATGCGACCACCGGCACATCAGAAAGTTATAACTATAAATACTATCCAAAAACTGCTTCCTACTTAGCTTTGTCTGGTGAAGAGGTTTTTCGTTATATACCAAAACTAGGCACAGAGATTAGCTCGCTTGGCTTAATTAATGATTATTTAACTTTAACGGAATGTCCTGCTGAGATAAAAGATAAATCGATAAATGATACACTTTCCCAAGAGCTCGATAATGCTTTTAAAACAACCGTAGAAAATAATAAAGGAATCGGTGCTGTTATGGCTGTTAGGACTGCGGACGGGAAGGTATGGAAAGGAGCGACTGGTTATTCTGTCTATGAAGATAAAAAAGCTATGACGACAGATCTACATTTCCGTATTGGTAGTATTAGCAAAACATTTACTTCCACTCTGACTTTAATACTGGTTGATCAGGGTAAATTGTCGCTTGATGCAACCGTAAACAGTCTAGTGCCAGAACTAGGTATTGTAATGGGAGATATCATTACGGTTGAGAATTTACTGGAAATGAGAAGTGGGTTGTCAAAATATCTGTCTAATCTAGAGTTTTATAACACTTTTGTTTTAGGTAACCCTGGATATGTTTTTACTAACCCGATGGATGTTATCACTTATAGTAATGTAAAGTATTCAAATCCAAATGCAGAGTTTTTATATAATAACGGAAACTACATGATTTTGGGTTTAATTATTGAGAAAATAACCGGTATTAGCTATGCTGAAGCTCTATCACAACATATTTTGCAACCACTGAATCTGCTACACACATCTTTAGCGATAGATTTAAATATGCCGACTCCATATGCTTATGGTTATAATTATGACAAAGTTTATGATTATGAAGGTAATTCATCTTATATGTTATTGAATAATACTTTTTATCTAAATCCTCCAATGGCTTGGTCTGCAGGTGGAATGATTTCTACTTTAGATGATTTATTGATTTGGGCTAGAGCATATAATGACGGTTTATTGCTCAGTGATGAGTTACATACAAAACAATTTACTCAGCAGGCAGTGACTGATAATGTAGGTATTCATAGTTATGGTTTGGGGACGATGTCCTACTCTAAGACCTATGATGGAACTAAAATAGAGATATTTGGTCATGATGGTTATTTGCCTCCTTACGGTTCTTGGGTAGCAAAATATGGCAATACTGATATTGTATTATTGATGAATGGAACGGGTGATTTAGGTAGTGAACAAGCCAACGCTTATGCTCCTTTGGTCGCATCTTATGTGCTGACTGATATGATAAATATGCTTATTAATAAAAAATAGTTCATAAGGCATGATAAGTTTATGATATTTTTTCTAGTAGAAAATGATTAGTAACACTAACATAATTTTAAAGTTAACCTAATGACGGCAAGATTAACTCTCCTAACAAGTATAGTTTATTTATGCTCATTTATTTGTATGGGGGAGCAATGGTTTTACCCCCCCCGCTTATCTTTGCTGGAGTAAATAAGTTATTGGGACCTGAGAGCACATTATTCCTTATCCTAAAGCTATAAAATTTAAAAAACTGGTTGCTACATGATTACCCAAGAAGATTTAATTAATCACACTGATAAAAACCACTCTGCATCTACCATCCTTCAGTTGTTTTCAGAACAACTTAAAGTTACACCAGAAGCTATTGCACTGATTTTTCAAGACCAACACCTAACTTACCAGGATTTGGATGAACGTTCAAACCAACTAGCTCATTATTTGAAAAATCGATATCAGCTTAAATATGGCAAGGTCTTAGCAACAGAGACTTTGATTGCGTTAATCCTTGATCGCAGTGTGGAAATGATTATCGCTATATTAGCCATTTTTAAGGCTGGCGCTGCTTATGTTCCTATTGATCCCCATTATCCAGATGATCGCATCAGTTATATTTTACAAGATATCAATTCTCCTCTTATTTGTTGTCAAAGCCAATACCAAGACAAACTGACAATGATTCTTCAGCAGATTAGGCTTGAAGCGCAATGTGTGGTAATGGATGAAAATGATTGGATTCATGAAAGTCTAACTCCTTTGTGCAATATGCTAGACAAAGAAAATCTGGCTTATGTTATATACACATCTGGGACTACGGGTAAACCTAAAGGCGTGATGATAGAGCATGCTGCATTGTTTAATCGTATTTCTTGGATGCAGGAAACTTATCCTATATCTTCTGATGATCGAATCTTGCAAAAAACGCCTTACACTTTTGACGTCTCTGTATGGGAGTTACTTTGGGCTAACTTGTATGGCGCAAGTATCGTTATTGCACCACCAGAGAGTCATAAATATCCAGAAGAATTAGAACAGTTGATCTGCGAATATGATGTTACCGTATTGCATTTTGTACCTTCAATGCTGCAATCATTTCAGGACTATCTTGCTGCAACGCAGAAACAATTTGCTGTCCAGTTACGTTATGTTTTTTGCTCAGGAGAGTCTTTAGCATTAAAAACGGTGGAGCAATTTAACAACTCCTTAGATGCACAGAGCCAAGCTCAGTTACATAATTTGTACGGTCCGACTGAAACAACTATTGACTCTACATTCTTTGCCTGTAGCCAACTTAATGAGGTACATAATAGTGTGCCAATAGGGCGGCCCATTGCTAATACACTAGTATATATTCTAGATGATAAACAGCATAGAGTAGCAGTTGGAAATACAGGTGAATTATATATCGGTGGTGCTGGTTTAGCACGAGCTTATCTTAATAAGCCAGAATTGACACAGGAACGTTTTATTGCAAATCCATATTTGACTGCTGATGATGAACTAGCTGGTTATACGCGTTTATATAAAACGGGTGATATGGTGCGCCAACTTGGGGATGGAAATATTGAATATTTGGGCCGCAACGACTCGCAAATAAAACTTCGAGGTTTGCGCATTGAACTGGGAGAGGTTGAAAATACTATTAGCCAGTTTTTTAGTGTAAAGCAGTGTGTTGTGAAAGTTGCTGAACATGTAGGACAACAATATTTAATTGGCTATTTTAGTGCGGATCACTCCATTGATACTGAGCAATTAAATCATTGGTTAAGCAAACAATTACCTGAATATATGCTCCCTAGTTTGCTAAAACAAGTGAAATCATTTGCAGTGACCCAAAACGGCAAATTGGACAGAACAGCCTTACCCGAAGTTAATTTTAAATTATTGCAGGGGCAGTCGGATCAATATCAAGCAGCAGAAAATAGCTTACAAGAGCTCTTGTGCCACTTGGTCGGAAAGCTTCTTGATTTACCACACGTTGGAATCGAAGATAATTTTTTTGCTATTGGTGGTGACTCGATTCTCAGTATTCAACTTGCTGCGCAACTGCGCCACTCGGGTTATTTGATTAGCGTTCGGGAAATTGTATCTTGTCAAACCATCAGACAATTAGCCACTTTTATCGAAGCTGAGCAATCAGCTGGTCAGAATACTGAAGAATTTATGGATATTCATAGTCTGGCATTTAACCCTATGCAGCAATTGATTATCAGTCATCAGCTTATCAGTCATGAGGTGTTATATAACGAACATATAAGTATTGATTTTAAAACTGTTCGTGTGAATATCGAGCAACTCAATCAAGCACTCATCCGTGTGATCAATCATCATCTTATCTTGCGTTGTTGCTGTGATGAATCGTATAAGCGGTTTATTGCTGGACCGGTTTTAGATAATTCTGCTCAGCTAGTAACATTTCATCAAATAGCTGATCAACAAGCATATAAACGAGAGTTGAGTCTTTTGCTCAACCAGCCATTTGATCTACAACAAGGACCTCTATATCGTTTCGCTTTATTTCAAATTGGTGAATCAGGGTATAAATTAGCAGCAATTTTTCACCATCTTATTGCTGATGGTGATGCCATGTATAACTTGTTTGTGCCCCAACTTAAAATTTTATTAAAGGATAGTCAGGCGCAACTGCCCAAAGCTACTGCTACAATTCAGCTTCCACCAACGCGTCAAGATTTTCAGTTTTTACTGGAGAATATTCATCCACTGAATTTATTTGCTGGAAGTAATGATTTTACAATAGATAAAATAGTAAGTCATCAAAATGATAGTGTAGGACACTTTATCGTTGAAATTCTTTCGCTACATGATACTCAGCATTTATGTAATTTAGCTAAACAACAGGGCGTTAGTTTTTACTCATTATTGCTCAGTGTTACCTATTTGTTATTATATAAAATAAGTGATGAAAGCTGCTTAAGTGTTGGAGGTGTAAAATCTTTACGATCTGCACTGAGCGAGCCGGTGTTTGGTAATTTTTTGGCTAATGAAATTAGTTGTATCCAAATAGATGAGAAGGAAAACTTTGTCCACTTATTACAGACTGTTTTTGAGGGTGTACAGCAAAGCTTGCTAAGCACACTTCCTTATGACGAGTTATTACAGCAAATTCGACAGACTAGCGATCCGCTAGAAAAATTGCCTAATATATTTATGACCCTAGAGCCAAAAATGGCGCGGGATAGTCAATGGTATGTTACTCAGAATGAGGCTTTACCTGCACATGTTAAATACGAACTTTATTTTGAGTTTGACTTGCAAGAACAACTAGAACTTCGTATTGAATATCGAGATAAATCCTATAGCAAGGCCCAAATACTGACTTTAAGTAAAATCTTACGAACTATATTCTCTAATCTTCATGAAAATATAGACGTCCCACTTGAATGCTACAGTCTATTGAGTGAAGTGGAGCGGAATGCGTTAATTTATGATTACAACCCCGAGGAACAACCTTATCCACTGCAATCGATCCAAGCATTGTTTAGTGAACAAGCAAAGCGCTACCCACAGGCGACAGCCTTAATACAAACATCATCTTTTGATATTGAACAAGTGAGTTATGCCGAATTAGACATGCGTTCAAATCAATTAGCTCATTATTTGTGTGCTATCTAT
Organism: uncultured Ectothiorhodospiraceae bacterium; assembly: GCA_964391585.1. Lineage (GTDB taxonomy): Bacteria > Pseudomonadota > Gammaproteobacteria > GRL18 > GRL18 > JADGAU01. The sequence continues at coordinate 25,979 of CAYMMQ010000001.1, read as the reverse complement.
GAACAACAATATGGCACGGTGATACCACGCGGCAAATTAATTGCGTTGTATTTTGATCGCAGTGTGGAAATGATAATTTCCATTCTGGCAATATTAAAGGCAGGTGGTGCTTATGTCCCCCTAGATCCAGACTATCCGTCAGAGCGGATTGCCTATATTTTGGCCGATACCGAGGCTGAAATAATCTTAACGGGTCAAAGCCGAGTTACTGCATTGCTAGAAGTGATGAATAGCCATCAGCTCAACGGAGCCGTACTGAATGTGGAAGAACACTCATCGGACTGGGTGCAAGCGCCGAGCACAGCACCCGTTGATACGGGACGGATGGATGATTTGGCTTATGTGATTTATACCTCGGGGACTACGGGACATCCGAAGGGCGTGATGGTTGAGCATGCGGCGGTGGTGTCATTGGTTAAAAATAATGACTATTTGTTGATACAACCGACGGATTGTTTTATGCAATTGGCCTCACCGGTTTTTGATGCGGCGACCTTGGAAATCTGGGGTGCTTTACTGAATGGGTCAAAATTAGTTTTACCCAGTAATAGCAAAGACTTATTGTCCAACCTGGGTCGATTCAAGCGACAGCTTGAAGAGTTTGAGGTGACCATACTGTGGCTGACAAAGACCCTGTTTGATAGTTTATATTTGAGCGATAATACTTTGTTTCAATCCCTTCGTTATTTACTCACAGGGGGTGAAGCGCTTGATCCTGGATTGATTAAGGCCTTGTCAGATCATGCTCAGGGCCCGCAATTTTTACTGAATGGTTATGGTCCGACCGAAACCACTACTTTTGCCACCACCTATAATTGTCACCAAGAATTCAACGGTAGCGTACCGATAGGTCGAGCGATTAATGGTCGTAAAACCTATATTCTTGATAAATCTTTGAACCTGGTGGCACCCGGCCTAGTCGGTGAATTATATGTGGGTGGTGCTGGTGTGGCGCGGGGTTATTTAAACAGTGAACAACTCACCCGAGAGCGTTTTCTGGTTAATCCTTTTGCTAGCCAGATGGACACCCAAAATGGGCATACCAGAATGTATAAAACCGGAGATTTGGTTCGCTGGTTGGACAATGGCAATATTGAATACATTGGTCGTAATGATAGTCAGGTTAAAATTCGAGGATTTCGAATTGAACCCGGTGAAATAGAAGCCCTGATTAAACAATTTCCTGGCATTGTACAGGCGGTGGTGGTTGCCCATGATTGGCAAGGTCATAAACAACTGCTAGCGTATTATACGAAAGATGATGCTTTTGCTATTGATGAAGAAGCATTACGAGAGAGTCTGCAACAGCAATTACCGGACTATATGCAACCGGCCCAGTTTATCGCTGTAGGCGAATTTAAACAGACCCTTAACGGTAAGCTGGATTACCGCGCACTGCCGTCACCGAGCTTTAGCGGTGGCGGTTATGTTGCGCCGCGCAATGAACAAGAAAGTCAAGTGTGTGATGTCATTGCTGAGTTGCTGAACGTTGAACAAGTGGGTATTGAGGATGATTTTTTCCGAATTGGAGGAGATTCTATTTTAAGTATTCAGCTGAGTTCTCGATTACGCAGAATGGATATTCATTTGTCGGTGAAGGCGATATTCCAGCACAAAACAGTGAAACGAATGTTGGTATCGGCGCAGCCACAAACGCAGATGGATAGTGAACAAGGTCTCTTAAGCGGTAGTTTTGCGCTATTGCCGGTACAGCAATGGTTTTTTACCCAAATGGAATCAGGTTTGCTGCCCGCTTATCAGCATTGGAATCAATGTTTTATGCTGAGAGTCCCTGCGCTCGAACCACACCGGTTGTCTGCCATCTTAGTGACGCTTATGGCGCATCATGATATGTTGCGAACTAGCTTTAGCCAAGAGATAAAAAAAGAAACAAACGAGGTCTGTTATCAGCAACGTTATCAGGCACAAATGACCGCTCCTGAGTTGCAATGCTTAGATGCACAAGGTCTGAGCTCTGAAGAGGTGAGTCAGGCACTCACCCAATGGCAAAGTCATTATGAACTGTTTAATGTGGCCAAACCCTTATTTAGTGTGGGGTATGTCAGCAACTATCGCGTTGAACATCAAGTGAGCAACTACGTTTTTTTCAGTGCCCATCACCTAATTATTGATGCGGTTTCCTGGCGGATTATTGCGGAAGACTTGCGCAGCTTGTATGCTGGTGAAACCTTGCTGCCCAAAAGTGCGAGTTATCGTCAATGGGTGTCGGCCGTTGCTCGCTATGCGCAACAACATCCAACGCAACAAGCGTACTGGTCTGATGTGTTATCTTCGGAGGGAAATAGTCGCTTGCCGGCTGCGACGGATGAACAGCGTGATAGCAAAGTTATCTTCTCAAGCTTGCTGACACAGCAGCTTTTGTATCAGGCTAATCAGGCTTATTCTACTGAGATAAATGATTTATTACTGACTGCATTAGCCACAGCTTTGACAGAATTAAGTGGCAGTGTGGCGCACTTGATTACCTTAGAAGGGCATGGCCGGGAAAGCATCGATGCCAAGCTAGATGTCTCACGGACCTTAGGCTGGTTTACCACCTTATTTCCGGTGAGATTACTGCATGAGACAGAGTTCTCGCTGGCCATCAGGCAAACCAAAGAGATGCTACGCACCATCCCCGATAAGGGAATTGGTTATGGCGCCTTAATGCTGTCGGCAGAGCAAGAACATTTGCCACCGATTAGTTTTAATTATTTAGGGGTGTTTAATTCTGATTCAAAGCAACAAGAGAACGACTGGCCACTGGCTGATATGGATGGTGGTGAGTCAATGGCAGCCTCTAATCACGATAACAACCTGATTAATATTAACGGCTTGGTGATTGATGGGGTATTACAATTTGATGTTAATACCCGCCTGAACCAAGAACAACTGAACCTTTTTAGCGCAGCGTTTAAAGCGCATTTAGAAAACCTGGTCAGCCATTGTGTGCAGTGTATCCATGAGGGACAACAGCAAGCGACTCCCAGTGACTTTTATGCAGCAATATCCCTTGAGTTGTTTGACCGCTTATACAACGATAATATTGAGGGTATTTATGCGGCAAATTCCTTGCAACAAGGTTTTATCTATCATGCTTTAAGTCATGCGCAAGACGATGCTTATCGGGTGCAGATTTTAATTGATTATCCGCATGCAATTAATATTGAGCGTTTCAAACGTGCTTGGGAATATACCTTAGAAACTTATCCCATCTTACGTACCAGTTTTAACTGGGAAGAGTCCCCGGTGCAATTAATCCATAAAACCACAGCGCTAGAGTTTCAGTTGCATGATGGTTCGGATTGTTCCAACCCTCAGGAGCAAATTGACCGTATTCAACAACAAGACCGTAGCCATGCTTTTGACTTGAGTAAACCGTCGCTATTGCGTCTGCATTTGATAAAGCACAATGAGCAGCACTATACCTTGCTCAAAAGTGAGCATCACAGTATTGCCGATGGCTGGAGTGAACCGGTTGTTCTGTCTCGAGTTGCTGAGTATTATGCTGCTTTAGAAAACGGCGAAGCGATAAAGGTCGTTGCCGACAAGGCCTATTTAGAGGCCCAAATCTATTATGCCCGCCATGCGGAAGAGTCTCAAGCTTACTGGGCACAGCAGCAGCAATATCTGAGTAGTGCCAATGATTTAAGTAGTTTGCTGTCTAAAACAGTTGATTTAGATACGATTCGCACACTGAGCCGACCACAAAGCTTAGAGTTGAGCTTATCGAGCAATAGCCTTAAACAAGTGGCTAAAGCGCACGGATTGACTTTGAATAGCATGGTGCAATTTGCTTGGCATAAGTTGATTAATGTTTACAGCACGGATGAACAAACCATTGTAGGAACAACAGTATCTGGTCGGGCAATTCCGATTGATGGTATTGAGCAAAGTGTTGGTTTATATATCAATACACTGCCCTTGCGTATTGATTGGAGCAAAAATAATAGTGTACTGACACAGTTACAGCACATTAACCAGCAGATTGCGGAGTTGAACAATTATGCGTTTACACCGTTGGTTTCGTTGCAACGCCAAGGTAGACGATTGTTTCATTCTTTATTAGTGTATGAAAACTATCCGATGACAACGGCAGATGAGCATTCGCCATTGCGTGGAGAATTACGCGCGGCCATTGAAAAGGTGGATTATCCGCTGGCCTTAATCGTCCATGAGCAAGGAGAGCAGTTACATATTGGGCTGAGTTATGATGCAGCGTTAATGGAAGTGGCTAGGGCGGAGTATTTGGCAGAGCAACTGCAGCGTATATTAGAGCAAATCCCTGCCGGGCTTGAGCAGCCTCATAGTCGGATAAACGTGTTAAGCGAAGCTGAACGCCAGCTTATCGCAAAAAAGGTTAAGTTACGAGCTCATACAGTAACGGCTAGTACAGCTACGGTAAATACAGATAGTTGCAACGGTGCTATTTTACCGGAACAACCTAGCTTTGAGGACAATGCAACAGAGCAATGGCTGATACAGGTTTTCACTAAGATATTAGCTTGTAAAACGGTTGGTGTTTTAGATGACTTTTTTCGATTAGGGGTTAATTCTATTGTATCAATTAGTATTTTGCATCAGATTAATAATGAATTTAATGTGGATTTAAGTTATACGGACTTTATGACAAATAGTACGATTCGCAATTTGGCGAACTTAATAAACAGTAAAATAATGAATGAAGAAATTTATGAAAGCGGCGAGTTATAGGTAATTTAATGGACGATGTCATACAACTGCTATATCTGATCAATCAACACAAGATTTTGCTCTGGGTGGAAGAAGGAAATAAACTCAAATATAAGCTATTGCAAGAAGTGGCCGATAAAAATGAGTGGTTTGCCTTAATTAAACTGCATAAAAATGAAATTATAGAGACACTTAAGGCATCACAAGTTGTTAGTGATGCACATCTGCCGATTATCTATAAATCTACTGAGCAACAAACAGTACTTTCTTATGCTCAGGAGCGCCTGTATTTTATTGAGCAGTATGAGCAGGGGAGTAATGCCTATAATATTCCCATTGTTCTGGAAATAAATGCCGGTACTGAAATCAATCGCTTGCAAAAAGCGATAAATGAGGTTGTTCAACGTCATGAAGTTTTAAGAACGCTGATAAAACAATCTGGAGATGATGATGCGTTTCAAGAAGTTATAGCAGCAGAGCTAAAAATAGCTCATCTCGAATTAACATCTGAGCAACATTTTTCCCTTCAGTTAAACAAAGATGCTCATCATCAGTTTGATTTAACATGCGATTTACCTATCGCTGTCACCTTATACTCGCTACCGGAAAAAACCTATCTGTTAATCAATTTTCACCACATTGCATTTGATGGTTGGAGTATTGATATTTTATTTGCAGAGATCAACCATTTTTATCGGTCAGATAAAATGCATCAGACTACTCTGCTACCTGAATTGATAATTCAATATAAAGATTTTTCCCTCTGGCAAAGATACCATCTGCAATCGGGAGCGTTAGATAAGCAATTGGCTTATTGGCAGCAACGACTGGATGGAATGCAATCACTTGCTCTCCCAACTGATTTTCCTAGGCCTTCGCATATTAATTATTCTGGCGAACGCTATCAGCTTGTAATTGATCGGCAACTTTCGCTTAAAATAAAGCAATTGGCTCAAAAGAGTGGTGTGACTTTATATACCTATTTGCTGAGTGCCTTCAATATTCTTATATCACTATATAGCGATCAACAAGATATTAGTTTAGGTTTTATAACGGCGAATAGACATTATCCTGGAATTGAAAAGCTGATCGGATTTTTTGTCAATACCTTGGTTATTAGAAATCAGGTGTATGGACAGCAATCCTTCGATGACTTTTTAGCACAAGTTGCCAAGCGAGTAATGGAAGCACAGGCTAATCAGGATGTGCCTTTTGGAAAAATAGTTGAATTATTAGATATTCAACGTGATACGGGGCGACACCCCTTATTTGATATTATTTTTACCTTCCAGAATTTTGATAATCAACTTGCAGATGATATGCCATTTCGTCTGTATGAAGACGATCAATATAAGATAGCCAAGTTTGATCTGGAAATATTTATGAGTGAGGATGCACAGCAGCAATTGCATCTGGATATTGCTTATATGACTTCTTTGTATAAGCGTCATAGCATAGAGACTTTAGCTAATCGGTTTGTTTATTTGTTGCAACAAATTAGCGCTAATTCTGAGGCCTTAATTAACAGTTATAGTCTACTCAGTGAAGTGGAGCGGAATGCGTTAATTTATGATTACAACCCCGAGGAACAACCTTATCCACTGCAATCGATCCAAGCATTGTTTAGTGAACAAGCAAAGCGCTACCCACAGGCGACAGCCTTAATACAAACATCATCTTTTGATATTGAACAAGTGAGTTATGCCGAATTAGACATGCGTTCAAATCAATTAGCTCATTATTTGTGTGCTATCTATGAACAACAATATGGCACGGTGATACCACGCGGCAAATTAATTGCGTTGTATTTTGATCGCAGTGTGGAAATGATAATTTCCATTCTGGCAATATTAAAGGCAGGTGGTGCTTATGTCCCCCTAGATCCAGACTATCCGTCAGAGCGGATTGCCTATATTTTGGCCGATACCGAGGCTGAAATAATCTTAACGGGTCAAAGCCGAGTTACTGCATTGCTAGAAGTGATGAATAGCCATCAGCTCAACGGAGCCGTACTGAATGTGGAAGAACACTCATCGGACTGGGTGCAAGCGCCGAGCACAGCACCCGTTGATACGGGACGGATGGATGATTTGGCTTATGTGATTTATACCTCGGGGACTACGGGACATCCGAAGGGCGTGATGGTTGAGCATGCGGCGGTGGTGTCATTGGTTAAAAATAATGACTATTTGTTGATACAACCGACGGATTGTTTTATGCAATTGGCCTCACCGGTTTTTGATGCGGCGACCTTGGAAATCTGGGGTGCTTTACTGAATGGGTCAAAATTAGTTTTACCCAGTAATAGCAAAGACTTATTGTCCAACCTGGGTCGATTCAAGCGACAGCTTGAAGAGTTTGAGGTGACCATACTGTGGCTGACAAAGACCCTGTTTGATAGTTTATATTTGAGCGATAATACTTTGTTTCAATCCCTTCGTTATTTACTCACAGGGGGTGAAGCGCTTGATCCTGGATTGATTAAGGCCTTGTCAGATCATGCTCAGGGCCCGCAATTTTTACTGAATGGTTATGGTCCGACCGAAACCACTACTTTTGCCACCACCTATAATTGTCACCAAGAATTCAACGGTAGCGTACCGATAGGTCGAGCGATTAATGGTCGTAAAACCTATATTCTTGATAAATCTTTGAACCTGGTGGCACCCGGCCTAGTCGGTGAATTATATGTGGGTGGTGCTGGTGTGGCGCGGGGTTATTTAAACAGTGAACAACTCACCCGAGAGCGTTTTCTGGTTAATCCTTTTGCTAGCCAGATGGACACCCAAAATGGGCATACCAGAATGTATAAAACCGGAGATTTGGTTCGCTGGTTGGACAATGGCAATATTGAATACATTGGTCGTAATGATAGTCAGGTTAAAATTCGAGGATTTCGAATTGAACCCGGTGAAATAGAAGCCCTGATTAAACAATTTCCTGGCATTGTACAGGCGGTGGTGGTTGCCCATGATTGGCAAGGTCATAAACAACTGCTAGCGTATTATACGAAAGATGATGCTTTTGCTATTGATGAAGAAGCATTACGAGAGAGTCTGCAACAGCAATTACCGGACTATATGCAACCGGCCCAGTTTATCGCTGTAGGCGAATTTAAACAGACCCTTAACGGTAAGCTGGATTACCGCGCACTGCCGTCACCGAGCTTTAGCGGTGGCGGTTATGTTGCGCCGCGCAATGAACAAGAAAGTCAAGTGTGTGATGTCATTGCTGAGTTGCTGAACGTTGAACAAGTGGGTATTGAGGATGATTTTTTCCGAATTGGAGGAGATTCTATTTTAAGTATTCAGCTGAGTTCTCGATTACGCAGAATGGATATTCATTTGTCGGTGAAGGCGATATTCCAGCACAAAACAGTGAAACGAATGTTGGTATCGGCGCAGCCACAAACGCAGATGGATAGTGAACAAGGTCTCTTAAGCGGTAGTTTTGCGCTATTGCCGGTACAGCAATGGTTTTTTACCCAAATGGAATCAGGTTTGCTGCCCGCTTATCAGCATTGGAATCAATGTTTTATGCTGAGAGTCCCTGCGCTCGAACCACACCGGTTGTCTGCCATCTTAGTGACGCTTATGGCGCATCATGATATGTTGCGAACTAGCTTTAGCCAAGAGATAAAAAAAGAAACAAACGAGGTCTGTTATCAGCAACGTTATCAGGCACAAATGACCGCTCCTGAGTTGCAATGCTTAGATGCACAAGGTCTGAGCTCTGAAGAGGTGAGTCAGGCACTCACCCAATGGCAAAGTCATTATGAACTGTTTAATGTGGCCAAACCCTTATTTAGTGTGGGGTATGTCAGCAACTATCGCGTTGAACATCAAGTGAGCAACTACGTTTTTTTCAGTGCCCATCACCTAATTATTGATGCGGTTTCCTGGCGGATTATTGCGGAAGACTTGCGCAGCTTGTATGCTGGTGAAACCTTGCTGCCCAAAAGTGCGAGTTATCGTCAATGGGTGTCGGCCGTTGCTCGCTATGCGCAACAACATCCAACGCAACAAGCGTACTGGTCTGATGTGTTATCTTCGGAGGGAAATAGTCGCTTGCCGGCTGCGACGGATGAACAGCGTGATAGCAAAGTTATCTTCTCAAGCTTGCTGACACAGCAGCTTTTGTATCAGGCTAATCAGGCTTATTCTACTGAGATAAATGATTTATTACTGACTGCATTAGCCACAGCTTTGACAGAATTAAGTGGCAGTGTGGCGCACTTGATTACCTTAGAAGGGCATGGCCGGGAAAGCATCGATGCCAAGCTAGATGTCTCACGGACCTTAGGCTGGTTTACCACCTTATTTCCGGTGAGATTACTGCATGAGACAGAGTTCTCGCTGGCCATCAGGCAAACCAAAGAGATGCTACGCACCATCCCCGATAAGGGAATTGGTTATGGCGCCTTAATGCTGTCGGCAGAGCAAGAACATTTGCCACCGATTAGTTTTAATTATTTAGGGGTGTTTAATTCTGATTCAAAGCAACAAGAGAACGACTGGCCACTGGCTGATATGGATGGTGGTGAGTCAATGGCAGCCTCTAATCACGATAACAACCTGATTAATATTAACGGCTTGGTGATTGATGGGGTATTACAATTTGATGTTAATACCCGCCTGAACCAAGAACAACTGAACCTTTTTAGCGCAGCGTTTAAAGCGCATTTAGAAAACCTGGTCAGCCATTGTGTGCAGTGTATCCATGAGGGACAACAGCAAGCGACTCCCAGTGACTTTTATGCAGCAATATCCCTTGAGTTGTTTGACCGCTTATACAACGATAATATTGAGGGTATTTATGCGGCAAATTCCTTGCAACAAGGTTTTATCTATCATGCTTTAAGTCATGCGCAAGACGATGCTTATCGGGTGCAGATTTTAATTGATTATCCGCATGCAATTAATATTGAGCGTTTCAAACGTGCTTGGGAATATACCTTAGAAACTTATCCCATCTTACGTACCAGTTTTAACTGGGAAGAGTCCCCGGTGCAATTAATCCATAAAACCACAGCGCTAGAGTTTCAGTTGCATGATGGTTCGGATTGTTCCAACCCTCAGGAGCAAATTGACCGTATTCAACAACAAGACCGTAGCCATGCTTTTGACTTGAGTAAACCGTCGCTATTGCGTCTGCATTTGATAAAGCACAATGAGCAGCACTATACCTTGCTCAAAAGTGAGCATCACAGTATTGCCGATGGCTGGAGTGAACCGGTTGTTCTGTCTCGAGTTGCTGAGTATTATGCTGCTTTAGAAAACGGCGAAGCGATAAAGGTCGTTGCCGACAAGGCCTATTTAGAGGCCCAAATCTATTATGCCCGCCATGCGGAAGAGTCTCAAGCTTACTGGGCACAGCAGCAGCAATATCTGAGTAGTGCCAATGATTTAAGTAGTTTGCTGTCTAAAACAGTTGATTTAGATACGATTCGCACACTGAGCCGACCACAAAGCTTAGAGTTGAGCTTATCGAGCAATAGCCTTAAACAAGTGGCTAAAGCGCACGGATTGACTTTGAATAGCATGGTGCAATTTGCTTGGCATAAGTTGATTAATGTTTACAGCACGGATGAACAAACCATTGTAGGAACAACAGTATCTGGTCGGGCAATTCCGATTGATGGTATTGAGCAAAGTGTTGGTTTATATATCAATACACTGCCCTTGCGTATTGATTGGAGCAAAAATAATAGTGTACTGACACAGTTACAGCACATTAACCAGCAGATTGCGGAGTTGAACAATTATGCGTTTACACCGTTGGTTTCGTTGCAACGCCAAGGTAGACGATTGTTTCATTCTTTATTAGTGTATGAAAACTATCCGATGACAACGGCAGATGAGCATTCGCCATTGCGTGGAGAATTACGCGCGGCCATTGAAAAGGTGGATTATCCGCTGGCCTTAATCGTCCATGAGCAAGGAGAGCAGTTACATATTGGGCTGAGTTATGATGCAGCGTTAATGGAAGTGGCTAGGGCGGAGTATTTGGCAGAGCAACTGCAGCGTATATTAGAGCAAATCCCTGCCGGGCTTGAACAGCCACATAGCCGGATAGCATTGCTAAGCGAAGCCGAGAGACAGGCCTTGTTATATGATTATAATCAAACTGACCGGCCTTATCCATCAGAGGCTTTACATGAGCTGTTTAGTGCTCAGGCTAAAACTACCCCCGATCGGATAGCGGTAATTTTTGATCAGCAACAAATGACTTACCGGGAATTGGATGAAGCTTCCAATCAATTAGCCCATTATCTGCAACGTTTTTATTTGCAACAACAGCGGCAGGAACAAGCACAAGAACAGGGAAAAGAACAAGAATTGCCGAGTGAAAGTTTGATTGCCTTATGCTTTGATCGGTCACTGGAAATGCTTATTAGTATTCTGGCTGTTCTCAAGATGGGTTGCGCCTATGTGCCCATCGACCCGCAATATCCGGATGTTCGGATTGGCTTTATGCTGGATGATTGCAAATCACCGTTACTATTAACCCAGTTGCAATATTGTCATCACTTATCTGACATTATTGATAAGCAAGCGTCAGCGAATATGAGCTATTGTGTTGCCGTGGATAATGGGGAGTGGAAAAAAGAAGTGACCAGCCGAGTTACCGTGAATGTACAGCCAAATCAGCTGGCAAATGTGATTTATACCTCAGGTACGACTGGAAGGCCTAAAGGTGTCATGGTCAGTCATCAGGCATTGGTTAATCGTCTTGCTTGGATGCAAAATACCTATCCATTAACAGCCGCTGATAGAGTTTTACAAAAAACGCCATATACCTTTGATGTTTCTGGTTGGGAATTATTCTGGGCCAATTTATATGGCGCTTGTATTGTGATTGCAGCACCGGAAGTTCACAAAGATCCGCAGCTGCTTAATGAAGTGATTCAGCAACTGAAGATCACTGTTATTCACTTTGTGCCATCCATGTTTGTTTCTTTTATAGAATTTCTGCACAGCTCAAAGATTCAATTGAGTGAGCAATTGCATTATGTTTTTTGCTCTGGCGAAGCATTGAGCAAACAGAGTGTTGAGCGATTTAATGATCTGAATTCAAACTACCAAAACCATTTTACTCAATTGCATAACTTGTATGGCCCAACGGAAACTGCGATTGATTCGACTTATTTCCCCTGCAGTAAATTAGGTTATGATTGGGATAGCGTTCCGATTGGACTGCCTATTGATAATACTCGTTTGTATATTTTAGATAAATGGCATAATCCCGTGCCTCAAGGCGTTGTTGGTGAATTGTATATTGCTGGTATTGGTGTTTCAAAGGGGTATTTAAATCGTCCAGATCTAACCAAGGAACGATTTATTCCCAATCCTTTTATGACTGCAACCGACAAAGTGTTGGTTTATGAACGATTGTATAAAACCGGTGACTTGGTGAGGTTATTAGGTAATGGCAATATTGAATATATTGGACGCAATGATTTTCAGGTTAAAATTCGAGGTTTAAGGATTGAAACTGGAGAAATCGAAGATGCTATCAACCAATATCCGCAAATTATTCAATCAGCTGTTATCGCACATGAATTACACGAGCATAAACAATTGTATGCCTATTATCAGGCCAATGCCAAAATTGATGAAAATGCCTTACGTTTGGCGTTAGCGAAACGCTTGCCGGAGTATATGATCCCAGCGATGTTTATTGCTTTAGAAGAATTTAAACAGAGTTCAAATGGTAAGCTGGATCGTAAGTCTTTGCCTAAACCAAACCAGCTAAGCAATACCAATTATCTAGCGCCAAGCAATGAAAGTGAAACACAACTATGTAAAATAGTAGCGAATTTACTGGATTTAGCTACGGTAGGAATGAATGATGATTTTTTCCGTATTGGTGGTGATTCGATTTTAAGTATTCAGCTGAGCTCGCAACTTAGAAAAATCGGCGTAATGGTGCCGGTTAAAGAAATTTTTAATCTGAAGATCTTAAAACAGATATTACAATATTCACAAACTGAGTCGCCAGTTGAAATACAGGCAGAGCAGGGGATTTTAAGCGGAAGTTTTACCTTGCTGCCTGTTCAGGACTGGTTTTTTTCCCAATTAGAGTTGGGGTTGCTGCCTGACTATCATCATTGGAATCAAAGTTTTATGCTGCAGGTACCATCACTGGATAGCAAGCGTTTAAATGCCGTCATTCCTCAATTAATGATGCATCATGATATGTTAAGAGTTACTTTTATCCGTGAAAAAGATGAGGCTCATCAAACACAAACTTATCAGCAATATCATCAGTATATACCACCACCTGAATTACAGACTCTGGATAGCAAAGACATGACTGCAGATCAGATTGAAGCAGTCCTGACCGATTGGCAAACAGGTTTTGATATAGCCAATAACGGCTCTCAGCCATTGTTTCGTATTGGGTATGTGTATCATAGTGATTGCACGAAAAATGAGCCGAATTATATCTTTTTCTGTGCCCATCATTTGCTGATTGATGTGGTTTCATGGCGAATTATTTGTGCTGATTTACAAAGCTTATATAACGGTGAACAATTATTAACTAAAACGACCAGTTATCGCTATTGGGTTGATCGGATGACTCGTTATGCAAAAAAAAACCAGTCGCAACGGCGTTATTGGACTGAAACCTCTGCTGTTTCCTCGCTATTTTGGGATAACTTAAAAAGAGATGAATCCGAAGTTGCTATTAGTCGTGACTTAATTTTTTCTTCACAAATGACCCGTTCATTACAACAATACGTCAATCAGGCTTATCATACTGAAATTAATGAATTATTGCTTAGTGCACTGGCCATCGCTTTATCTGAATGTAGTAATGAGAGTGTCAATTTAGTCACCTTGGAAGGGCATGGTAGAGAGAATCTGGATAATGATATTGATTTATCCCGTACTATCGGTTGGTTTACTAGTATGTTTCCGATCAAATTGCAATGTCCGAACTGGCAAGCTTCAAACAATTATTCAGCTGCTAATCCTGACAATCTCTCATTGCTTATTAAGCAAACCAAAGAAATGCTACGAGCAATTCCGGATAAAGGACTGGGATTCGGTGCCCTGTCATATGCTGCTGAGGAAAATCTTGATAGCGGGGGAGAAACGAGAAAAATAGAATTTTCTCTGCCCAAAATTACCTTCAATTATCTCGGTATATTAAATAATTCGCAGGAAACGGATGCTAATGTTTGGCAGTTAAGCAATGTTACATCTGGACTCTCTATGAGCCGAAAAAATCAAGAAATTAATTTGCTCACCATCAATGCAATGATTATTGACGGTGTATTGCAATTTACCTTCGATGGTCGATTAAATAATAGCACAATGGACAAACTGACTCATGGTTTTAAGACAGCCTTGGAGCAAATTGTTCAACACTGTAATAAGCAGTTGGAACAAGGACTGATAAGTTTTACCCCTGCAGATTTTAATGTGAATATTTCTCTAGATTTATTTGAACGGATTTTTGATGATCAGGTTGCGGCAATCTATCCCGCTAATTCTTTACAGCAGGGTTTTATTTATCATGCATTGAGTCAGAAAAGTGATGATGCCTATCGGGTACAGATATTGATGGATTATCTACAGGATATCGATATTAATTGTTACCGTCAGGCTTGGGAAATGGCAATTGCCACTTATCCTATTTTGCGCACCGGTTTTAATTGGGAAGAGCAACCACTGCAATTGATTTACAAGCAAGCTACCCTTAATTTTATATTACATGATCTGACCACTGGTAATGAGACTGCTAATAATGCGGAAAAAATAACTAAGATTCAGCAGGATGATCGGCAACTAGCATTTAATCTGGAACAGCCTGGCCTATTCAGAATACATTTAATTAAACAGGAAAAGTTATACACATTATTGCTGAGTCAGCACCATAGTATTGCTGACGGATGGAGTGTCCCTATCTTGTTGCAGCAGGTACATGAGTTTTATGCCACCCTCAGTCATTCACAGGGTAATAGGCTTGAGATTATTGAAGATAAAGCCTATCAGAAAGCCCAGCAGTATTATGCTCAATATAAATATTTGGTCGATGACTATTGGTCTGAACATGTTAGAGAGAGCTTAGATGCCAATGATTTAACCCATCTGTTTACTGATGAAAGAGTTGACTTAAATAATATTCGTCATATTAACCAGCCCGAGACCTTTCAACTGGCATTTAATTGTCAGGTTTTAAGAAAAATGGGGCGTGAGAATGGTTTGAGCTTGAATACTCTGGTTCAGTTTGGCTGGCATAAACTGATTGCACTGTATACTCAAGATGAGCAAACCATTGTGGGTACGACGGTGTCAGGCAGAGCGATTCCTATTGATGGTATTGAACAAAGTGTCGGTCTGTATATTAATACATTGCCTTTAATCATCAACTGGCAGGATGCAACCACCCTGGAGCAATTACAACAGATTCAGCAAGGGATATCAGAATTAAATCATTATGCTTTTTTGCCATTGGCTAGCTTACAAACCGGAGGGCAACGGGCTTTTCATTCTATTTTGGTTTTTGAAAATTATCCTCAAGTTGAGGCAGAAAAGGATGCGCCTATTAAGGGCGTTTTTCGAGAGTCGATAGAAAAAGTCGACTATCCTATATCCTTATTGGTTTCTGAACAAACAGATAAATTACACCTCAGTATCAGCTATGCTGGGGAAATATTTAGCCATACAGGAATACAGCGTTTAACGAATCAATTACAACGGATTTTAGAACAAATTCCATACAAGCTACAATATCCTCATCAACAGTTGGAGTTACTTGATGAGAGTGAAAAACAGGCTTTACTTTATGATTATAATCAAACCGATACCGCGCTGGTTGAAACTAGCTTAGATGCTTTATTTAGTCTTCAGGCAGCCAATACGCCACATCAGATTGCCATCATTACAGAAAGAGAACAATTAAGTTATGCACAATTAGATCAGCGTTCGACTGAATTAGCCGCTTATTTACGTCAAAGCTATTTGCATAAAACCGGAAGCGAACTTAAATGCGATACCTTAATTTCCCTATTTATGGATCGTAGTGCCGAGATGATTATTGCTATTTTAGCCGTATTAAAAGCCGGTGCCGCCTATGTGCCTATCGAACCAAACTCTCCAGCGACAAGAATCGCTTATATTTTGTCGGATACCAAGACAGCATTAATTTTAACTAGAATAGGGCAACAATCACTTTTACATAAAGTATTGCGTGAAAATCAACTCACACCACTTACCTTAGCTATAGATAGCTTGGATTGCTCAAATAAGCTGAGTCTGCCGATAAAAGAGATCGACAATGCTAGTCTGGCCTATGTGATTTATACCTCAGGAACAACCGGACAGCCTAAGGGAGTCATGGTAGAACATCAAAATGTGGTGAATACCCTGAGCCAACAAGTTAGGCGTTATCAATTAAATCCTGATAGTGCCATATATCTTGGGGTTTCTTATGCTTTTGATGCCTCGGTGGCCAGTATTTTTCTGCCTTTATTAAGTGGTGCGCGCTTATTGATAAGTCAATCAATCGATTTTCATCACGAATTGTTGACACAGGCAAGCCATTTAATTCTTCCCGCAGCACTAATGGATAGTCTGGAGTTTCACCGACTTACTCAGCTTAAAACTATTATTTATGGTGGGGATACGCCATCACAGCAGACGATTAAGCGTTTATCTCAGTATCAATTATTTGCAGAATATGGTGTAACTGAAGCTGCGATTACCTCAACGATCGCCGCTGTTAATGAATCAGACTTGTCAATTGGCCGGCCGCTGGAAAATACTCGGGTATATATTCTGGATGCAGCACTCAATCCCGTACCACAGGGCATGGGAGGGGAATTATATCTTGCAGGTGCAGGCATAACTCGTGGATATTTACATAGAGAAACCCTTACTCGGGAGCGATTTATAAATAATCCTTTTATGAGCGAAACGGATAAAAATCGGGGTTATTCGCGCTTATATAAAACGGGAGATCGAGTTCGTCTGCTTGATAATGGAAATTTAGAGTACCTAGGAAGGAATGACTTTCAAGTAAAAATTCGTGGTTATCGAATTGAGCCGGCAGAAATAGAACATGCCTTAAATAAAATCTCTCAAATTACTCACACTCTCGTTCTCGCCAGAGAGTATCAGGGTAATAAGCAATTGATTGCTTATTATGTAGCCAGTCAAAGTTTAGAACAGCATTTTTTAACTGATAAATTACAACAAGTTTTACCCGACTATATGATCCCCGCAGTTTTTATGCAACTGGCTGAATTCCCTTTTAACGCCAATGGTAAAGTTGATCGTAGGGCCTTGCCAGAGCCCACTTTTTTAGTGGAAGCTAACTTTGTAGCTGCGGTTAATGAATCGCAAACTCAAGTATGCCAGATCTTACAGCAATTATTGAACAATGATCGGGTGGGAATTGAAGATGATTTTTATAAAATCGGAGGTGATTCAATCTTAAGTATTCAATTGAGCTCTCGTTTGCGTAAAGCCGGTTTCAATATCTCGGTGCAGGATATTTTTAAATCTCGTACCGTTAAAAAAATGCTGGATGATCTTGCTTGGGCAGAGCAGTGCATAACATTACATCGAGAAATTAGTGCTGAACAAGGTACTTTACAGGGTGAGTTTGATTTATTACCGATTCAACACTGGTTTTTTGAGCAAGTTCAAGCCAATATTTTCCCTGTATACCAACACTGGAATCAAAGCTTTATGATCGCAGTGCCTAAACTGGATAGCGCTCGCCTTGAGGCTATATTGCCTAGACTCGTAGAACAACATGATGCCTTGCGATTATGTTTTAGCAAAACTATGAATAGTGCTAACCAGGTACTTTATCAACAAACTTATCGGCAACAATTGGATTTACCATCACTACGGGTTTTAGATGCACAGGGAATATCTGAGCAAGAATTGGAAAATACTCTAACAGAATGGCAGAGCGACTTTGACATCTTGAACAAACAAGCTTGTTTGTTCAAGATGGCTTATATTTATAATTGGGGTAAAGATAACGGTTCTACAGCGCAGTACCTTTTTTTCAGTGCGCATCATTTAATTGTTGATGCAGTTTCTTGGCGTATTATTTGTGATGATTTACAAACCTTATATGCTGGTGAAAATCTTATGCCGAAAACCACTAGCTATCGATACTGGGTAGAAAGTGTCAAAACTTACGCTAATCAACACTTAGCGCAGATGGCTTATTGGAAAGATAAATTGGCTTTTACGGTGGATATTGCATCAAAATTTGATGCTAATAGTAGATCAGAGTTGCAGTTGATTTTCCCTACAGATATAACTGAACAATTACAACAACAGGCGAACCAAGCCTATTATACTGAAATTAATGATTTATTGCTGACTGCGCTAGCCTCATCTTTGGCTGAACTTAGTGGAGTAAAGGAAAATGTAATTTGCCTTGAAGGACATGGACGAGAAATTAGCATCGCCGATGTTGATTTAACACGCACTTTGGGCTGGTTTACTCTTGCATTCCCAGTTCGCTTGCAATACCACCCCGATCAGGCTACGGCAATCCGTCAAACTAAGGAAATGCTACGAATTATTCCAGATAAGGGAATTGGTTTCTCTGCACTGAAATATTATGCCAATAATTCTACAGAGCATCATGCTGAAAATAATATTTTGAGAAATGTTGATTTACCTGCGATTGCATTTAATTATCTAGGTGTACTTAATAATCGTCAAACTGATACAGCAGATTGGCAAATTGCCAATATTTCTTCGGGGTTGCCGGTTAACTCGAACAATCTGAATACTAATTTACTGAGTTTTAATGGGGCGATAATCGATGGCCAATTACAATTTAGTCTAAAAGGGAAGCTGGCGATCGAAAAATTAGAGCATTTTGCTCAAACCTTTAAATCTGCCTTAACAGAAATTGTCCAACATTGCATACAACAAGTGGCGAAAGAAGTTATTATTCATTCACCGGCTGATTTTAACATACCCATTTCACTGGTTTTATTTGATCAATTATATAACGAACAAATTGAGGCGATTTATCCTGCAAATTCCTTGCAACAAGGATTTATTTATCATACTCTGACTCAGCAACAGGATGATGCCTACCGAGTGCAAATCTTAATTGATTATCCACAAGCCTTAAATACAGAATATTTTCAGCAGGCTTGGCAGTTGGCTATTGCCACTTATCCCATATTACGCAGCAGCTTTAACTGGATGGAAGTGCCGCTGCAATTGATTCATAAAACTGTCTCGCTACAATTTACCGTACATGATTTAAGCTGTTTAACGCACGATGTTGAGCGTGAGGCGGCAATTACTAAAATACAGCAGCAAGATCGGGAAATTGCTTTTGATCTTAGTCGGCCGTCCTTGCTTCGACTGCATTTGATTAAGCAGCATGCACAACACTACACTTTATTAAAAAGCGAGCATCATAGCATTGCAGATGGTTGGAGCTTTCCTTTATTACTCGATAAAGTCCATCGTTATTATGCTGAGCTGTTTAATGGCAGAAAAATACAGGTAGTTGAAGATCAAGCTTATTCTCTTGCTCAGCAGTATTATGTTGAACATTTAGCAACGGCAGAGCAATATTGGCAGCAACAGATTAAAGAGATTGGTGCTGCGAATGATTTAAGTCTGATGCTGCAGTCTAGTAGTGATTTAAATTCGATCCGTAGTTTGAGCCAGCAAGATAGCTCTAGCATTAGTCTGGATATCGAGCCGTTGCAAACATTGAATCAGCAATATGGTTTGGGCCCCAATACCGTGGTGCAGTTTGCTTGGCATAAATTAATTCAGTCATATACCCGAGATGAACAAACCATTGTCGGGACCACGGTTTCAGGTAGAGCTATTCCAGTTGATGGGATAGAACAAAGTGTTGGTTTATATATTAATACTTTACCCTTGATTATTAACTGGGCAGACAGCAATACTGTTTTGGCGCAATTACAAGCTATTAGTCAATCGATAGCTGGCCTTAATCAATATGCCTTTGTACCCCTCGCATCATTACAGTCTCAAGGGAAACGAGCATTTCATTCATTATTAATCTATGAAAATTATCCTATGCCTGAGGTAGCAATCGATGCACTATTACAGCCAGTTTTACGTCAAGCTACTGAAAAAATGGATTATCCGCTGGCATTAGTGGCACAGGAGTATCAAGGACAATTACATTTAATTCTACATTATGATCAAAGCCTGTCAAAGCCAAAATATATTGAAAGACTTTTACAACAATTAGAGTTAATTATTCAACAAATTCCTCAGAAATTACTGCAAAAACATCATCAAATTAGCCTGATTACTAAAGAGCAGTTCCAATCGTTGGTCTATGATTATAATCGAACCGACAAGGAAACTGATTCGGCGCTAACTTTCCTCTCTCTGTTTAATCATCAGGCTCAGAGTAATGCCGATGCTACTGCGGTTGTATATTATCATCAGTATTTAAATCGACAACAATTGACTTACCGAGAACTTGATAAACAAGCAAGCCAATTAGCCTGTTACCTTCGTCGAAGCTATCAAAAACAATTTGCTCAGGAATTATCATCTGATAGTTTGGTTGTATTATGCCTAGATCGTGGGGTGTCAATGCTCATAGCGATTTTGGCCGTGTTAAAAGCTGGCGCAGCATATGTGCCAATGAGTCCCAGTTTTCCTCAAGAGCGCAAGGGTTTTATCCTTAAAGATACCCAAACGAGACTGATTTTAACGCAATCAAGTTATCAGGCTGAATTGACTGATATAGTTCAAAAAAATGATTTATTATTATGTAATATCTCACTGGATGATGTTTCTTGGCAACAGGAACCAACAGTTGGTCTATCAGTTCCACACGGCCAGGATTTGGCTTATGTGATATACACTTCAGGAACTACTGGTCAACCTAAAGGTGTGATGATAGAACACCATGCTTTTGCTAATTTTATTGTTAATTTTCCATTGGTTTCACCAAACATTAATTTTTTATCTCTGACCCAATACACCTTTGATATTTTTGGATTAGAATATGCCTTGCCGCTAGCACATGGCGGTAAAGTGGTACTGTGTGACATTGAGCAGTTTAATCATACACTACTTCAAACGGAGGCTATTAGCGTATTGCAGCAAACCCCCTCTGTTTTGCAATTGTTGTTGGATAAAATTGAGCCTCATCAATTTAATGAATCCAATAAATCTACTCAAGCAGAAGTGGCTGATGTGATTTGTCTTAGTGGTGGTGAAGCCTTGAGCCAGAACACCTTAAATCGTCTGCAAAAATGTTTTAAACAGGTGTTAAACGTCTTTGGTCCAACCGAGACGGTTATTTGGAGTAGTTTATATGATTGCACCTATGCACAACAGCCAAATATTATCGGCAAACCATTGATGAATGAAAAATACTATATCCTTGATGCCGCACTTAATCCACTACCTCAGGGGATCATCGGTGAACTATATATTTCAGGTGCAGGGGTAGCTAGAGCCTATTTAAATCACCCACAACTTACTCATGAGCGCTTTTTAGATAATCCATTTATGAGTGCTACTGACCAATATCATGCTTATGATAAAATGTATAAAAGCGGTGATTTGGTTCGCATGCTGGAAGATGGCAATATTGAATATCTTGGACGCAATGATTTCCAAGTAAAAATCCGAGGTTTACGTATAGAGTTGGGAGAAATTGAACATGTTATGAGTCAATTTCCCACAGTGGAGCAATCGGTAGTTATTACTCATGAAGAACACGGGGAGCAACAATTAGTCGCATATTATCAGTCAAAAGAAGAGGTTAGCAAGGCTGAATTAAAGCAGTACATGCTAAAGAAATTGCCAGAATATATGATCCCAGCTATCTTTATAGCGGTTGATAGCTGGCCTTTGAATGCTAATGGGAAACTTGAACATCGTTCCTTACCACAGCCGCAGTTGATCCCCATTGTTGCCTACACAGCACCTCGAGATGAACTAGAAAAGCAAGTATGTCGAATTGTGGCTGAAGTTCTTGGCTTACAGCAGGTGGGTATTGAAGATGATTTTTTTGCTATTGGCAGTAATTCAATTCGAGCTATACAAATGGCTTACCAAATCTCACTAGCCCTATCGAAAGAAATTAAAGTTGCTGATTTGTTTGTTTATGCTAGTGTGGAGAAATTGACGCAATATTTAAGAAATCACCAAGAACGAAAGAGTGATAACTTGTTATACCATTTTAATCAAACAGCTAGTTGCTTAAATGATGAATGCAATAATTTGTATATGATTCATCCCGGCAGTGGTGGTTGTGAAGTTTATCAGGGACTCGCAGCTCAATTGGCTCAATATTATCATTGTACTGGTATTGATAATTATAATATTCATGGAGAAGATAAAATTGACAATCTTAAACAACTGGCTACACTTTACTTAAATCAGATCAAGGTGCCTATAAATGAACAAAAAGCTAGACCGGTTATTTTATTAGGTTGGTCATTAGGTGGTCTTATTGCAATGGAAATGGCTGCTCAGTTAGAATCTAAAGGTTATCAAAATATTCGTGTATACTTGTTGGATAGCATGATCTCTGATCCTAAGTTGGAAAAAATTCGAGGTATAATTCCACATGATTTGATAGTTAAATATACTCGTGAACACTTAAATCAACAAGGATATATGCATGACTATATTGAAAAAGTATTATCCTCTTTAACACCAGAGCAGAAGCTTAACAATGTTCAAGCATTGTCAAAAAAATTAGAATACACACGAGTGACATTGTTCAAAGCAACTCAGTATGATGAAACAATAGTGGTAGAAAATACCGAGCAATTTAATCAATACATTAGCTCTTTAGCAGATAATAATATCAATACTGTTGCTTGTAATGTAAGCGTGAAACCGCTTGCTTATTGTCATACTGATATTATAACTGCGCCTGAAATATTTAGATATTTAATCAAAGATGTAGAGTATAGATAATCAAACTAAGTGATTTATTTCTGCTAAGATGAATAAAAGTCTCAATTTGAGCAGAAATAATGAGTGGGTCAAAAAAAGTATAGATGAGGGGGGAGGGAGCAAATATTTGTTTTAACTAGTAATTTTAATATTTACATAATATAATGTTTTAGGCATTCATAATTAGGAGAGTAAAATGACAGCAGCAACAGCAGAAGAAGTTTCAGATAGTTCAGTCATATATGATACTGAAGCACAGGCTGATATGGTGATAAAAAACCATGTTCTTTATAGTATGGGAACTGGTCTTATACCAATACCAGTTTTTGATATTGTGGGTTTAATTTGGCTTCAGATAAAAATGGTACGTTCACTTGCTAAAATATATAATATTCCTTTTTCAGAAAAACGAACTAGAAGTATATTATACTCTTTATTAGGCTCGATTATGCCTGTCGCTAGTGTTGGTTTATTTGCCAGTGCTGTTAAATTTGTTCCATTTATGGGGCAGGCAGCAGGAGGTGTCACGATGGCAACTTTAACGGGTGGTTCAACTTATGCAATTGGTAGAATTTTTGTTAAACATTTTGAAAATTGCGGTAACCTAGACAACTTAGATATTGATAGTGCTAAAGAAGATTTAAAAAATAATATCAATGATGCTAAGACTAAAGCTGAAAATATTAAGAAAGCAAGTTAGTAAAATTTCTAAGCTTTAAACTAAACCTACTGCTTGTAAAAGTGGTAGGTTTTTATTTATTTATAACCTAGAAAAAACCATAAAATTGATTGATTTAAGTGACAAGCCGCTACTGCGGATGATTTTTAATGATAATAAACAATCGGTTAGAATGGCAATCATTCTGACAGTCGTTTCCTCGCTGTCTAGTATTTGCTTGATTTTTATTATTAATATAGCGGCCGAACATGCTGCAGATAAGGAGACCAAGGTAAGTGTATTTTACTTTTTCTTGTTTGTGGTGGTATTCCTCTTGTATTTTTTTTCTAAACGGATCTCTTTTGTTAAATCAATGTCAATAGTAGAGAGTATTGTTAAAAATTTACGGATCAGAATTTCAGATAAAGTCCGTTTTGCAAACTTAGAAAGCATGGAAAAATTAGGGTTGTCACAGATCCAGGCCCGTCTCTCTGGAGATACACTGACTGTTTCAAATGCATCTTATATTATGATTGCGGCAGTGCAAGGTGTATTGATGTTTTTTTTCGGCATGTTATATATTCTCTACCTTTCAAAGATTGCCTTTGTTTTAACCCTAGCGTGTGTGGTTGGCGGTATTTTCGTTTATAGTTACTATAATGATACGGTCGTGGAGCAAATCGACAAATCCATCAAGCATGATGATACTTTTTTTAAGTCTCTTACTAATATTATTGAAGGTTTTAAAGAATTAAAAATAAATGGAAAAAAAAGTGATGCTGTCATTAAATACCACTCAATTACAGCTAGAGAGAATGAAAAAATTAGAAATTTGACTAATGAGGTATTTGCTAATAGTTCTATTTTGATTCAATTTTTTGCTTATTTCTTACTGGGTTGTATTGTTTTTATCGTTCCCCAATTTTCAGATCAACATAGCGAAGTAGTCACTAAAATCGTTGCAATATTAATTTTTATGATGAGCCCGATTGACATGATAACCGGTGCAGTGCCAACTTATTCTAGAGCTAATCGTTCAGCTTTTTTTCTGGAACAATTGGAGCAGGAAATTGATAATATGGCAGATTATAGCCCTTACCATACTAAGTTTGATTTTAAAACCTTTGATAAGATACAACTTAATGATATTAATTTTCATTATAAAGGCGAATTAGGTGAGCCGTTATTTGGAATTGGCCCCATCTCTTTTGAGCTCAAACGAGGTGAAATGCTATTTATTCGTGGTGGAAATGGTAGCGGGAAATCAACGTTTGTAAAAATTTTCACCCATTTGTATAAAGCTGACTCTGGTACTACAATGGTTGATAATACTCCAGTTGACCAGCATAATATCAAAAATTTCCAAAATATGTTTGCCATCATTCTTACCGACTTTCATCTATTTGACCGTATTTATGGTGTGGATAATATTGACTTTGAACGTCTTGAAGTTTTGCTTGAGATGATGGATCTGAGTAATAAAGTGAAATATGAAAATGATCATTTTAGTAATATCAATTTATCTACTGGTCAGCGTAAAAGGCTGGCTTTGGTAATGGCGCTGATGGAAGATAAACCCATTTATTTATTAGATGAATGGGCTGCCGATCAGGATCCGCAATTTAGAAAATATTTTTATATGAAGATTCTTCCTGAACTAAAAGCACAGGGTAAAACGGTATTAGCGGTAACCCATGATGATCATTATTTCCATGTTGCTGACAGAGTCTGTAGTATGAGCCAAGGTGTGTTTCAAAATACAAATAATGCTTAGCCTCCATATATAAGAAAATTTGCAGATTCTCTCCTCTCCCCCTCTTATGAGAGCGTGCTAAAAGGAATATTTCATAGTTTCTTCATTATGAGTATTTAACGAATTCTTTTAGAAAATTTATGTTGTTAGATGTAATATTTAATTATGGATTTCAACGTATAAGCGGGTAACTATTTCAGCCTCCGGCTCGCCAAAGGTGTTTGATTAATTTATTTTTAAAAAACAAGTCTAATCATATCTCGGATTTTTGATTTGTTGCAGTAATATAAGTTTTTTTATGATTGTGCTAACATTTAACTCTAACTTTTTTTATATGATAAATACTTGAAAACATCTATTTGAGCATTTTAACTCTTTAAGAACTGACATATGATATTTATAGAGGCTAAGAATGTTGTGAACGTAAATATATTTAATTTTCTGAAACATAAACTCTCAACTGCTTTTGTGCAATATTCCATACTTCTTATTGTATTTGACTACAGACGGCTATTTGGATCAAAATGGGGGTAAAAATGGCTTTCCTATGGGTAAAAAACGTTTTACCCAATTAATACAAGGAAATGCTAATGAATCGTTCCCTGATCAACAGGAGTTACTTCTATATGAGTTACAAAAATATCAACAGGAGTATGAAAGAAATGATGATGTTACTGTTATTGGTTTTAAAATATAATATATTATCTACTAAGTCAGCTTAGTACTCGATACCCGTCTGGCTAGGAATCGTTGCATTTTGTTGTTTCATTATGGAGCGCTAAAAGGTAAGCAGCAAAAAAAGAAACAAGGAACTAGAAAAAAATTATATTTTAATTAAAAAGTACTGATAAATTAAATTCAAGTTTTCATGAAACTTGCAACACTGAATTTAGATTTTGAATATTGCTTAGAAAAATAGACTTTCATTTTTTCTAAGTCATAATTGAGGAATGTTCCGTTA